>JAOUDF010000017.1 GCA_029859385.1 Nitrospirota bacterium | reverse complement strand
GGTGAACATTACGGTCGGGCTTCCCATCGTTCGGACATCGGTGGACCATGGGACGGCCTACGATATTGCCGGTAAAGGAGCGGCTGATCCGGGAAGCCTTCTGGAGGCGATCCGGGCTGCCGCATCCATTGTCCGTCACCGCCTGTCGGTCCATGAGAATGCCCGAGTCTGATTGCATCGCCCTGCCTCGTATGATAAAGTCTTTGGGAAGAAGAGCCTGACCTGTTGTTCCAATATCCGGGAGATTGTTGTGACCATAGACATTTTGCTTGGAGTAATTGCCCTTGCTGCCGTTGTGCTGACCCTGTTCCTCGTGCCTGCCCTTATTCAGCTGAAAAATACGGCGGCCCAGGTGGAACAGTTTCTTGACAGCACTTCCCGGGAGCTGGGGCCTTTGCTCGTTGAGCTTAAGTCAACGACCGACAGGCTTAACAGCCTTGCCGCCGATATCGAAACCAAGGCCGCCAAAGTTGATGTGGCATTCAATGCCGCTGAACATGTGGGGTACACGGTGGAAGGGTTCAATATTCTGTTGAAAGAGAAGGTAGACACCTTGTCGTCATCGGTTATCGTCCTTTCGGCGGGCCTTCAGG
This sequence comes from Nitrospirota bacterium, assembly GCA_029859385.1. GTDB lineage: Bacteria > Nitrospirota > JAOUDF01 > JAOUDF01 > JAOUDF01 > JAOUDF01. The sequence continues at coordinate 22,027 of JAOUDF010000017.1, read as the reverse complement.
GGGCGCTGCAGCATGTCATCGGTCGTTTCCTCAAGCGGGAACAAAAGGATATCCCGAAAGGCCCGCATTATTATTGATATCTCGAAGAATCTCAGTAGCGAGCATGATCAGCTTTCTCTACATATCCGCCAATTGCCTCCGTTTCCGGCAGACTTCTCATGACATCACCCCTTCCTGACGGCCATCCGCAGTGGCGTCCGTCCAAGGCCCTCGGCCAGAATTTCCTCGTTGACCACGGTGCTGTGCGCAGAATTGTGGAGGCGGCGGAAGTCGACCAGGAGGATACGGTCCTTGAAATAGGGCCGGGAAAAGGGGTTCTTACGGCGGCACTGGCGGAGAAGGCCGGGCAGGTCGTGGCCCTTGAATTCGACCGTCACCTGGCGGAGTCGTTGATGAGCGATTTCAGCGGCGCTGACAATGTCCGCATCATATACGCCGACGCCCTTGAATTCCCCCTCGAAACCCTCCCTCATCCGTTGAAGGTGGTCGCCAATCTCCCCTACTCGGTAGCGACGCCAATCCTCTTCAGGCTGCTGGAAAACCGCCATTGCCTGAGCCGGATGGTACTGATGTTCCAGAAGGAGGTGGCGGAGCGGATCCTTGCGGAGCCCGGCGGCCGGGACTACGGCGTACTCTCGGTAATGGTGCAGGCATTTACCCGGCCCAAGCTGGAGTTTGTTCTGCCCCCCGATGCCTTCAGGCCGCGGCCGAAGATCGATTCGGCAGTGGTTTCCTTCGAGACCCCTTCGGTGCCGCGAGTAGCCCTGGTTGACGAAAATGCCTTCCGGCGGGTGGTAAAGGCAGCCTTTTCCCAGCGCAGGAAGACGTTGCGCAATTCCCTGAAGGCGTTGCTCGGAGAAAGGGTGGAAGAGGTATTGCTCACGGTGGGGATAGACCCAATGAGACGGGCCGAGACACTGACACTGGAAGAGTTCGCCCGGCTCAGCGTGGCAAGTCGCTGAACCTGTCCGTCTTATTGGCCGGGCTCCGGCTGGACCTTTTTCTCCTGCCCCGCCCAGTTCTTTATAGGCTGGCCGAGGGCGTTCTTGACGGCGCCGGAGTCTTTTTTGAAGGCTTCACTTCCAATGTTGACGGTCGGCAATCGCTCTCCGCCCGGCCTCAGGATAAGTATCCCTATCCGTCGGTTTGCCGGATGATAGGGGTCATCAAGCTTGAAGGGGACCGTGCTTGAATACCCGATTACCTTGGAGAACCTTTCAAAGGTTACTCCTGTACCCTCGAGGTCCTTCCTCGCGGCATTCGCCCTGTCGGATGAAAGTTCCCAGTTGCTATAGCCAGTGGCGGTGCGGAAGGGAGTGGCGTCGGTGTGGCCGGTAATGGCGACCTTGTACGGCATGTCCTTGATTACCTGTCCGATGCTCTCGATGATGGTGTGGGCGTATGGTTCCATGGTGGCGCTTCCCGACCGGAACATCGGGCGATTGTCCTTGTCGAGCATCTGGATGCGTATCCCTTCGGGCAGCGATTCTATAAGTATCTGTTCCGCCAGGTCGCTTTGCCCCGACTGGGCTATGGCGTTCTCAACAGCTTCCCTGAGCTTGTCTTCCAGAGTTTCAAAGGTAGCTTCCAGAGTGCTTTCGGAAGGTGGGCTGGTATCCAGTATCTTCATCTTCCCATCCTCGCCGGGGATAACCTTTCCCTTGCCGATGATGGGTTGCGGGTTTTTGAAATAATCCGAGATGCCCCCAAGCTTCTCTTCCGGGGTGACGTTGAGCAGCCACAGGAGCATAAAGAAGGCCATCATGGAGGTGGTGAAGTCGGCGTATGCCACCTTCCAGGCGCCGCCATGGTGGCCGCCATGCCCCTTTTTTACCACTTTTTTGATTATGATGGGTTGGTCGTTCCCTGCCATCGGATCAGCCTTTTAGCATCTTTTCCACCTCTTCGGCGGACGGTCGGTCGCTTACGTAAATGCTCCGGCGGACATACTCAACCACCAGCATGGGGGAAAGGCTCTCGGCCATGGCCTTGAGGCCTATTTTCATGCAGGTAAAATAGCGCCCCTCTTCCCGGATGTAGTGTGTAAGGTTGCTGGCCAGCGGTTGGACCAAACCGTAGGAAAGAAGGATGCCGAGAAAGGTGCCTACCAGGGCAGCGGCCACATGATGTCCTATGACCTCGGCAGGCTGGTCGAGGTAACCCATGGTGATTACGACGCCCATGACCGCCGCGACGATACCAAGACCGGGGAGGGCATCACCCATTGTAGAAAGAGTTGAAGGCGACAAGAACGCCTCTTCATGATGGGCCTCGATGTCGTTTTCCATGATCATCTCCAACTCACTGGGGGCTGCTGCCGCGTCGACGATAAGCCGGGCCGTGTCCTTGAAGAACTCCAGGGCATGGTGATTTTCAAGGAACTTTGGGTAGTTTTTGAATATCGCGCTGTTCTCCGGCTCCGATATGTCGCTTTCCAGAGCAAGAATTCCCTCGCGCCGCATCTTCATGCCGAGGTTATAGAGCACGCCCAGGAGGGCTATGTAGTGATCCTTGGTAAATGCGCCGCTTTTGAATACCTTGGGAAGGTCGGCTACCAGGTTTTTCATGGTCTTGGTAGGAGTGCCGATGAGCATGGCGCCAACGGCCGCACCGCCAATGATAACCAGTTCGGCAGGTTGAAACAGGACGTGCAGATGCCCGCCTGCAATCAGATAGCCTCCGACCACCCCAAGGAAGACGACGACAATGCCTATGATAGATAGCATGAGATCTCATTCTCTCAATCCGCGCAAGCGGGACGAGTCACATTGAAACAGGGAAATACTGTCTATGGAATGCTGGTTGTGCCTAATGGGACCAAGATTGACATGGCCCACTGCCTGTGAGATATTTCGGCAGACTCCGGCCCAAACTTTAAGCATCATTACGCCCGATTTCGACTTTTACGGACCTTTTTTCTTATGAGTATTTCCGACAATACCCTTTCCGTTGTCCCTCTTGGGGGATTAGGGGAGATCGGCCTTAACATGACCTGCATCGAGTACGGCGACGACATCATCGTGGTCGATGCGGGGATCATGTTCCCGGAAGAGGAGATGCTTGGGGTCGATCTTATCATACCCGATTATACCTACCTTCGGGAAAATCATGAAAAGATAAGGGCCTTCATCATTACCCACGGCCACGAGGACCATACCGGGGCCCTTCCTTTTATTCTGCGTGAGATCAATGCCCCGGTCTACGGTACCCGGTTGACCCTCGGGCTCATCAGTGGCAAGCTCAAGGAGCATCGACTGCTCGAATCCACGGAGCTGATTACGGTGAAACCCCGCGATACGGTGGAGGTCGGGTGTTTCAGGATCGAGTTCATCCGGGTTACCCACTCCATCGTCGATGCCGTTGCCCTCGCCATTACCACACCGGTCGGCATCATTATTCACAGCGGCGACTTCAAGCTGGACCAGACCCCCATTGACGGCGAGGTTCTCGACATGGCCCGGTTCGCCGAATACGGCGACCGCGGTGTCCTCTGTCTCCTCTCCGACAGCACCAACTCCGAAAAGGAGGGGTATACCCTCTCGGAACGCGAGGTAGGGCGGGCCATCGACGAGATATTCAGTCAGGCGGAGAAGCGGGTCATCGTCGCTACCTTCGCCTCCAACATCCATCGTATCCAGCAGATTGCCGATGCGGCGGTCAAGTACGGCAGAAAGATTGCCTTAAGCGGCAGGAGCATGGTCGCCAATGTGCAGATCGCCCGTGACCTGGGTTATCTCCGTCTGCCTAATGATGTCCTGATCAAGATCGATGACATCAAAAAGTTCCATGATTGCGAGGTCGCCATCATCACCACCGGAAGCCAGGGCGAGCCCATGAGCGCCCTCTCGCGCATGGCGCTGAACGACCACAAGCAGGTGCAGGTCAACGAGGGAGATACCGTTGTCATCTCCGCCAAGGTGATTCCCGGCAACGAGAAATCGATCTCCCGCATCATCAACCACTTTTTCAAGCGGGGTGCGAAGGTCTTTTATGAACGGGTCTCCGAGATCCATGTTTCGGGCCATGCCGCACAGGAGGAGCAGAAGATCATGCTTCACCTCGTCCGGCCGCGCTATTTCATCCCCGTGCACGGCGAATACCGCCACCTGGTCCATCATGCCCGGCTGGCCGAGATGGTGGGCATCCCCCGGGAGCGGATATTCGTTATAGAGGACGGCGAAGTGGTCGAGTTCGAGCATGATGGGAACGAGGTTGTCGGCGCCCGCGCGGGTGTCGTTACGGCGGGACGCATATTTGTCGACGGCAAGGGGGTCGGCGACGTAGGAGAGGTGGTCCTGCGCGACCGGATGCGACTGGCCCACGACGGCGTCGTCATTGTCATCATCGGCATCGAGCAGCACACCGGGAAGGTGGTATCCGGCCCCGATATCATATCGCGCGGCTTTGTCTTTGAGGATGCCTCTCAGGACCTGCTCTTGGAGGTGCGGGAGGCGGTCAACGGAGTCCTGAGCGGCATGGGGCAGGAGATCAAGTCTGAGTGGTCGGTGGTGCAGGCCGATGTGCGGAGCGCCCTCAAGAAGTTCATATTCAAGCGGATGGAGCGAAAGCCGATGATCCTTCCCATCATCATGGAGGTATAGTGCAGCTCATCGAAGCCATCATCCTGGGCATTGTGCAGGGGCTCACCGAGTTCCTTCCCATCTCCAGCTCCGCCCATCTCATCCTCTTCCCCTGGTTCTTCGGTTGGAGCGGGACGCTGGTCGACAGCCATACCTTCGATGTGGCCCTGCATGCCGGGACAGCGGTGGCGGTGCTCGCCTATTTCAGGCAGGACTGGTTGCGCCTCACCGGGGCGTTCTTTGTCAGTCTGAAGGAGCGTAATCAGGCCGACCCCGACCAGCGGATGGTCTGGTATATCATTCTAGGCTGCGTGCCGGCTGGTTTGGTGGGGGTGAGTTTCGAACACTTCATCGAGGAGAACTTCCGGAACCCGCTCCTCATTGCCATAACGCTGGCGGTCTTCGGCGGGTTGATGATCTACGCCGAGAAGAAGGGGAAGCAGGCGGTCAATCTCGACAGGATGACCCTGGGCAATGCGCTGGCCATCGGTGTTTCCCAGGCGGTAGCACTCATCCCCGGCGTGTCGCGGTCCGGAATTACCATAACCGCCGGGCTGCTGCTGGGCCTTGACCGCTCGTCAGCGGCGCGGTTTTCATTTCTCCTCTCCACGCCGGTCATCGTCGGCGCGGCCGTGCTCAAGCTGCGGCATCTCTTCCATGACGATATCCCGCAGAATGAGTGGGTTCCCATTCTCGTCGGTACCGTTGTCTCGGCGGCGGTCGGCTACCTCTGCATCAAGTACCTGCTTCGTTACCTGGCGTCACACACCCTTAATCTCTTTGCTTGGTATCGGATTGCCCTGACGGTGGTGGTGCTTGGGGTGTTTATGGTGAGACTCTGAAAAGCCAGAGACTCAAGGGACGCAAGGGACATAAGGGTTAAAGCAGTCCGTTCGTCCCTTCTGCTCCTGCCAGCACCTCTTCGAACTCCTTCCCCATCAACCCATACTGCCATTTCTTCAACAGCTCGCCTGCCACGGTTGGTCCGCTTGCATTGGCGATAGTCTCCAGCGTAGCCCGGTTGCACAGCAGCGACGGCGGCAGGCCGAGTTCGTGGGCCTTGTGGTCCCTGATCTTCTCCAGCTTCTCCGACCGTTTTTCCTTCAGCGGGTTTCTCGGTTTTCGGGGTGCTCGCGCGAGTTTAGGCCATGCCTCAGGCGGCATCGCAGCACCGCGCTGAATGGCGTCGAGCAGCCCCTTGCCGATGCGGGCAGTGAGCCGCGGCGTCACGCCGTGGATGGCCTCCAGTTCGGTGATGGTGGCAGGCCGTTTTGTCGCCATCTCCATCATGCTCTCCGATGACAACACCTTGAAGGGGGGCCGGTCCCATTTTCTGGCGGTCTCGTCCCTGAATTCGACAAGCATCTGAAGCACGGCGAGATGTTCGGGCGCGAGTTTGGCGGCGCCTTTTATGTCGAAACAGGAAGGGGCTTCCTTGGGTTTTGCCCGGCATCGGCTGAGGAGCTCACACTCCTCCCGCACCCATCCGGCCCGGCCCTTTTCGTCAATGGCCTTCCCCAGCAGTTCTCGCAAGGGCAGCAGGAGGGCGGTGTCCTTTACGGCGTAGTCGAGCATCTCCGGAGGAAGGGGGCGGACCGACCAGTCTTTTTTCTGGAAGCGCTTGTCGAGGACGACGCCGAAATGGGCCTCAAGCAGCGCCGACAGGCCGAAGTTCTGGGCGCCGAGGAGCTGGGCCGCGACCTGGGTATCGAAGAGGTTTTCCATTACCACGCCGTACTGGCGGTTGAGCAGCCTTACGTCGTAGTCGGACCCGTGAAATACTTTCTCGATCCGCGCATCGTGCAGGAGCGGCAGGAGTGGGTCGATATGATCGAGGGCAATCAAGTCTACCAGCAGGTTCTCATGCGCCGTGGATATCTGCATGAGGCAGAGGCTTTCCTGATAGTGGTGGAGGGAGTCGGCCTCAAGGTCAATGGCGAGATGCGGCTCCAGTGCCAGTCTTTGAGCGGTCTCGGCAAGAGCCGGCTCTGTGGTGATCATCTGCCAGCTGAGTTCGGTCATGCCACCTCCCCGGGTTCGTCGGTGATGACCGTAAAACAGGAGGCGTCTCCGTTTTTTCTGGCGGGAAGGGTGTCAACCCTGATGGTGAGAACGCGGTGCCGGAACATGATGGTCAGGGTGTCTCCTTCCTTTATCTCCTTGCCGGCCTTTGCCGGTGTCCCATTACAGAGTACGAGGCCGCGGTCACAGGCGTCGTTGGCGATGCTTCTTCGTTTGATGAGCCGTGACTGCTTGAGATACAGGTCAAGACGCATGGGATTCTTTTGTGGTCTTTTCCCTGTTGGGCAGCATGATGAAGAAGGTGCTCCCCTGGCTCTCTTCGCTCTCCACCCATATTTTTCCGCCATGAAGCTCTACCAGTTTCTTGGTGAGGGCGAGGCCCAGCCCGGTTCCTTCATATTTTCTGGTAAACGATGCATCGAGTTGCCGGAATTCCTGAAAGATAAGGTGCTGGTCTTCCTTTCGTATGCCGATGCCGGTATCGGAGACGGCGATTTCGACAAATGCTCCGACCGGTCTGGCGGATATGGTTATTTTGCCATGTTCAGGGGTGAATTTCACCGCATTGGAGACCAGGTTGAAGAGTATCTGCTTCAATCGTGTAAGGTCGGCGGTGACCTGGTCGACTCCCTCCACCGTGCTGGTAATGGCGATCTGCTTCTGATGAGCCTGGGTGCGGAATGAGTTCAGGGTGGTTTCGAAGAAGTCCGCAATGGAAGCGGTGGTGTAGTGCAGCTCCATCTTGCCGGCCTCGACCTTCGACAGGTCCAGGATGTCGTTGATGAGCTGCAGCAGGTGCTTGCCGCTCATATGGATGTGCGAGACATAGCGCTGCTGCTTTTCATTGAGGTCGCCGTAGAGGTTGTCCGTGAGCACCTCGGAGAACCCTATGATGGAGTTGAGCGGAGTCCTCAGTTCATGGGACATGTTGGTAAGAAATTCAGATTTCATGCGATCGGCGCGCCTCAGTTCCTCGTTGGCGATGCGCAGGTCGTAGGTCCTGCGCTTGATCTCTTCTTCAAGCTGGGAGTTCCATTCCATGAGGGTCCGGCGCGATTCCAGGAGTTTTTCCGCCATGCTGTTGAAGTCTTTGGCCAGGGCTTCGATCTCGTCACCGGTATTGATGTTGAGCCGGTAATCCAGCTTGCCCTGTCCGATCATCTCCGCGCCTACCTTGAGGCTCTCTATCGGCTGAATGATCCTCTGAGCGACCAGGTAGGCAAAGGTACTCACCAACCCGATGAACAAGAGGCCAAGGAACGCGAGCCTTCCCATCAGCTTGCGTACGGGGGCATAGCTTTCATTCGGTTCCAGCCCTAAAAAGACATACCAGCGGTGCCCTCCAAAGGAGCCTTCTCCGACCATGCTGGAGACCACCGGCGCATACCCCATGATCGCATTTATTCCGCCATGCTCATCGTCGGCAATAGTCCAGCCGGGTTTGTCGTGAGAGATCAGTTCCATGAGTTTCTTGTCGACCTTAAGAGACATAGGGGGGATAAGGGGGTCGATAAGCATCATCCCGTCGGACCGCACCATGTTGGCATGTCCGGTTTGTCCTATCTGTATGGAGTTGATCGCGGCAAAGAGTTCGTTCAGGCTCAGGGTAACCACCAATACGCCGATGGCCTTGCCATTTTTCCTTACGATGGGCACGGCGATTTCTATGCCGTAAGAATCGGGGCCTGTAGAAATGACGTCGCTGACAAATGCCTGATATGCTGGCTGGCGCATTCCGCCGATCCACATGGGGTCCTCCCCCCAGAAGAGCCGGCGCGGTTTTTTCATGGCCCCTATGGCGACCCCCTTGCTGTTGAGGATGGTCAGGTTGATGTATTCTTCCTTGATGTGGGTGGCTCTCAGATATGATGCCGCAGGCTGGTCGACAATCGCTCTTATAACCGGGTTGTCCGCGGATATATCCTGCCATGCTGCATCGAGTTCTTTAATTCCCCGGACATGAGCTTGAGAGGTATTGCTGTTTTTCCGACTGGCATCCTCTATTGCGTCAGCGATCATCGGACTTAACGCAAGATGATATGCCTCGTCGATCTCCTTGTCGATGATGAGGCTTATCTCCCGGGCGGCACCCTTGGTTATCTCCTTGAAGTCCTCTCCCTGCTTGTCCCGCATGATGGCGGTGCCGAAGTGATAGATAAGGTAGAACGACAGTATGCCGGGGATAAGGCCGACCAGGATAGCGGCGAGGAGGATCTTCTTTCTTATGCTCAGGCTAAATCGCATTGGTTTAAAGCGGAGCCGGAGTTACAGGCGTCCTTTTTCCTTTATGCAGTCAACCAGTACGTGCACAATCGCGGGGTCCCAGTACTGCTGGTCTGCCTCCGACTTCAGGATGTCCATGGCCTTGTCATTCGGAAGACCAACCCGGTAGGGCCGGTCGGATGTCAGGGCGTCATATATGTCGGCGATAGCCAGAATGCGGGCCATAAGCGGTATCTCTTCACCCTTGAGGCCGTCGGGGTAACCGGTCCCGTTGTATCGTTCATGATGGTGGCGGATGGCGGGAAGAAGGTGCTTCAGTGACTTGAGCGGCTGACAGATGGCCTCGCCGCGGACGGGGTGATCCCTGATGATCTCCCGTTCCTCGCGGGAGAGGGGGCCGGGCTTGTGGAGATAGCTTTCGCTTACGCCGATCTTGCCTATGTCATGCAGCAGCCCCGCTTTGTGCACGATGTCCTGGTCTTTTACGGAAAGCCCCAGGGCTTTCGCCAGTTTCTGGGCAAAATCGGCCACCCGCTCCGAGTGCCCCCGGGTATAGGGGTCCTTTGCCTCCACCGCGAGGGCCAGGGTGATGATGATGTCCTGGCTGTGATCGAGGTCGGCGTAGTAGTGTCGTATGCGCAGAAGGGAGCGGACCCTTGCCAGGAGTTCATGCCGGTTGAAGGGTTTGGAGATAAAGTCGTCGGTCCCGGCGTCGAGTCCTTTTATCTTGTCTTCCAGGTCGCTGAGGGCGGTCACCATGATGACGGGGATAAAGCGGGTCTTCTCGTCGGCCTTCAGGCGGGCGCAGACATCATAACCGTTAACCTTGGGCATCATGATGTCGAGGAGGATAAGGTCGGGTGGGTTCTCCGTGACCTTTGAAAGGGCCTCTTCACCGTCGTATGCCTCGTCGACCTCGTATCCCTCGGCGGAGATGTAAGTCTTCAGTAATTCAACGTTCTGCCTGTTGTCATCGACGATAAGGATCCGGGAAGGAACTTCGGAAACCCAGCTGCTTTCCATGAAGAGTAAAGCCTCCGTAACTGTCTTGTGATCAATTTATCATAGAGCAATGATAAAGCTTGTGAAACAAATATATTACCCGGTTCTTTTCGGCGTTAACCATTAAATCTTGATAATAAAGGGGCAAAGTTGATGGTTTTCTGCTATTCTTCATCGAGTTTTTCTCGGAATATACCGGATTGTCAAGGATAAACGCAGAATGAACAGTGACGACATACGGGAAATAATAGTCAACCGTTCCGGCCATCCGCTGGAAGTGAAGGATATCGCCCGCCTCGCCGGAGTGAAGGGGGCGGCCCGCCGCGAGCTGAAACGCCTGCTTCAGGAGCTGGTGGAACGGGGAGAGATCGTCCGGGTACGGGGAGACCGTTACGGTCCCCCGAAGAAGATGAACATGGAGACCGGCGTCCTCCAGTGCCACCCCGAGGGGTACGGCTTCGTGCGGATGGATCAAGGCGGCGACGACATCTTTGTCGGTCCCCGGAGCATGGAAGGCGCCATGCATGGCGACCGGGTGGTGGTGAGGCTTGAGGGGGTGCGCAAGTTTGGCCGCCGGGAGGCGCGGGTGGTCCGCGTGCTCGAACGCAGGACGGAGCGGGTGGTGGGGCGCTTTGAACGCGATCGTCGCTACTGCTGGGTCGTCCCTTCCAATCCGCGAATACTCACTGACATCCTCATCCCTGTTGCGGAACGAGGGGAGGCGCGGCACGGCCAGGTGGTAACGGCCGAGATCACCCGCTATCCCATGGGCGGGCGGAGCCCCGAGGGTCGGGTTGTCCGGGTGCTGGGGTGGGGCGACGAGGCCGGGGTCGACATAGAGACCATCATCGAGGCGTTTCAGCTCCCCGTGGCCTTCCCCCACGACGTGCTCGCCGAGGCGAAACGCATACCCCGGGAGGTTCAGGAAAGCGCCTTTGCGGGGAGAGAGGACCTGCGCCAACTGCCCACCGTCACCATCGACGGCGAGACGGCCAAGGACTTCGACGATGCCGTATCGGTGAAAAAACACGACGACGGCCGCATCCGGCTGTGGGTGCATATCGCCGATGTCTCCCATTACGTAAAAGAAAAGGCGCCGCTGGACGAAGAGGCATACCGGCGCGGCACCAGCGTCTATTTCCCCGACCGGGCCATCCCCATGCTGCCCGAGGCCCTCTCCAACGGCATTTGCAGCCTTAACCCCCAGGTCGACCGTCTTACCGTCACCTGCGAAATAGTCTTCGACAAAGAGGGCAAGCGCCTCGATTACCGGCTCTACGACAGCGTGATAAAGAGCGACGAGCGGATGACCTACACCGCCGTCCGCGAGATACTGGTCGACAAAGACCCGGCCCAATGCGCGCGCTACCGTCCGCTGCTCGGCGACTTTGCCGTCATGGAGGAGCTGTTCGGCCGCCTCAATAAAAAGAGGAAAGAGCGGGGGAGCATCGACTTCGACCTGCCCGAGCCGCAGATCATCCTCGATATCCAGGGAAAGACCACCGCCATCATCGAGTCGGAGCGGAATGTGGCCCACCGGATTATCGAGGAGTTCATGTTGGCCGCCAACGAGACCGTGGCCGAGCATATGGCCCGCCGCGAGGTGCCTTTCATCTACCGGGTCCACGATGAGCCCGACCCCGGGAAGATCGCCGACTTCCAGGAGTTTGCCGCGCAATTCAAGGTGGGCTTCAAGGCGGTGGGAAAGATCACGCCGTCAGCGTTCTGTGGCATTCTCGAACAGGTGGCGGGGCGGCCCGAAGAGAAACTCATCAACCAGGTACTGCTCCGCTCCATGAAGCAGGCCTGCTACGTTACCGAAAACGTCGGGCATTTCGGCCTCGCCGCCGAGTACTACACCCACTTTACCTCGCCCATCCGGCGCTACCCCGACCTGATCGTTCACCGTATTCTCAAGGAACAGTTGTCGGGGAAACTCTCCAAAGGGAAAAAGGAACACTACCAGTCGGTACTCCCCGACATTGCCCGCCGGTCGTCGGAGCGGGAGCGGATCGCCATGGAGGCCGAGCGCGAGGTAGTGAGCCTCAAGAAGGCCCAGTTCATGAGCGACAAGGTAGGGCAGGAGTTCGCGGGGCTGGTATCGGGCGTCACTGCCTTCGGGCTCTTCGTGGAGTTGACCGACATCTTTGTGGAGGGATTGATTCACGTCAGCGCCCTGCGCGACGACTATTACGCCTACGAAGAAAAGAAGCACCGGCTGGTGGGGGAGCGGACCGGCCGGACATTTACCATCGGCGACCCGGTGCGGGTGCGGGTGGAGAAGGTGGACCTGGAACGGAAACGGGTCGATTTTGAGCTGGTCAGGAATTCTGACCGAAAGCCATAGCGGCGGGGCAAGAATTTTATTGAAAAAGCTGGTTTTTCTGGTATATTTACCGGTCTCGCTTCACATCTCTCAGGAAATGAGGTAATTACAGGCCTGTATGTCAGAAATCGAGGAGTTGCGTCAGAAGATCGACGCCATCGACTCCGGTATCTTGAAGCTTTTAAATGAGCGGGCGCAGCATGTTACAGAAATCGGCAGGATCAAAAAGAGCAAAAATGCCGAAATCCATGTCCCCAAGCGGGAACTGGAGATATACCAGCGCCTCGAGAAGAGCAATCCCGGCCCGTTTCCCAACGAGGCCGTAAGGGCCGTCTTCCGCGAAATCATCTCTGCGTGTCTTTCCCTTGAGCAGCCGCTTAAAGTAGCTTTTCTCGGCCCGAAGGCCACCTTCAGCCACCTGGCCTGCATGCGGCATTTCGGCTTTTCTACCCACTATGTCCCGGTCAACAGCATCCGTGACGTATTTCTCGAAGTGGAGAAGGGGAACTGCATCTACGGCGTGGTTCCTATCGAGAATTCGACCGAGGGGGTCATTACCCATACCCTCGACCTGCTGGCCGATTCGGAGCTGAAGATATCGGCCGAGGTGATGCTTGAGGTCTCCCACAACCTGCTGTCCAAGGCCGAAGGCCTCGACAAGGTCCAGAAGATATATTCCTTCAACCCTCCCGCGGCCCAGTGTCGCCAGTGGCTTGCCACCAATCTTCCCAACGTTCCTGTGCAGGAGGTTTTCAGCTCCGCGCGGGCAGCCGAGATGGCGGCGCAGGACCCTGCATCGGCGGCCATCGCCAGTGAGCTGGCGGCGGACCTCTACGGCTTGAATATCCTGAGCAAGCGCATCGAGGACAACCCCAACAACATCACCCGATTCCTCGTGGTGGGCAAGAAGATGATGACGCCGACGGGGCGCGACAAGAGTTCCATAATGTTCTCCATAAAGGACAAGGTAGGGGCGTTGCACAATGTGCTGGAGGCCTTTGCCCGGCACGGCATCAACCTGACCAAGATCGAGTCGAGGCCGTCGAGGCGCAAGTCGTGGGACTATGTCTTCTTCGCCGACCTTGAAGGACATGTCGAGGAGGAGCGAGTAAAGAAAGCCCTCGAGGCCCTCGAGGGGTTGAGCAGTTTTGTGAAGATACTGGGTGCATACCCGGTGGGGAGTTGATGGTGGGCAGGGAGATATCAGTGGAAAATCTGGTGCCTGAGTATGTGCGTGCCCTCGTGCCCTATGCCCCCGGCAAGCCCATTGAAGAGCTGGAACGGGAGCTTGGGATTACCGGTTGTATAAAGCTGGCGTCCAACGAAAACCCGCTGGGGCCGTCTCCCAGGGCGCTGGAGGCCATTGCCGCGGTTGCGCCATCGATCCACCGGTATCCCGACGGGAATGTCTTTAATCTGAAGAAGGCCCTGGCGGAGCGGCTCTCTATAGAGCCTTCCTGGCTTGTCTTCGGGAACGGCTCCAACGAACTGATCGAACTTGCCGCCCGCACCTTCCTGAGGCCCGGCGAATCGGCGGTGGCGGGTAACCCGTCATTCTCCGTCTACGGTTCGGTGGTCCAGGCGATGAACGGCAGGATGCATCTGGTCCCGCTGGTGGACGGGAGGCACGATCTTGAAGGCATGGCGGAGGCGATCACCGCCGATACGCGAATCGTCTTTATCGCCAACCCCAACAACCCGACCGGTGCCATGAACGATGCCGGCGAACTGGCGGCATTCATGGAAAAGGTGCCCGACCACATCATCGTCGTGGTGGACGAGGCCTACTATGAATATGTGACCCGGGAGGATTACCCCGATAGTATGTCTTATGTGAGGGAAGGCAGAAACGTTATTGTCCTTCGGACCTTCTCCAAGATATACGGACTTGCCGGGCTGAGGATCGGTTACGGTATGGCCCGCCCCGAGCTGGTCGATGCCATGAACCGCGTGCGCCAGCCGTTCAACGCGAACGCGGTGGCTCAGGCGGCGGCCTTGGCTGCCCTTGGCGACGACGACCATATGAGGAAGAGCATCCAGGTGAACTACGAGGGCAAGGTCTTCATGTATGCCCTGTTTCAGGAGATGGGGGTCGGCTATTACCCCAGTGAAGCGAACTTCATCTGGCTGGAGCTGGAGCGGGATGCAAAAGAGGTCTACAGCGCCCTGCTGCATAAAGGAATTATCGTCAGGCCCATGGGGCCGACCCAGATACGGGTGAGCATCGGCCTGCCCGAAGAGAACAGGCGGTTTGCGGAAGCTTTTAAGGAAATAATGGGCGGAGGAATCGAATGATTATCGTATTAAAACCTGAAGTAACCAAGGCTGAAATAGACCATATAATGGACCGACTCAAGGAGCGGGGCCTCACCGGCCACGTCTCCCAGGGGGTGGAGCGGAGTATCATCGGCGTCATCGGCGACGAACGGGTAATCGAGGCCCTTCCCTTCGCGGCGATACCCGGCATTGAGAAAGCAATGCCTATCCTCAAGCCATACAAACTGGCCAGCCGGGATTTCAAGAAAGAGAACACCGTTATCGACGTGAACGGCGTAAAGATCGGCGATCGAAAGGTGCCGATAATCGCCGGTCCCTGTTCCGTGGAGAAGAAAGACCTGCTCCTGGAGATAGCCAAAGAGATCAAGGCATGCGGGGCCAGCTTCATCCGGGGCGGCGCCTTCAAGCCGAGGACCTCTCCCTATGCCTTCCAGGGGCTGGGCGAAGAAGGGCTCAAGTACCTTGCCGAGGCGCGGGAGGCCACCGGCCTGCCCGTGGTCACCGAGCTCATGGATTCCCGCGACCTCGACCTGATCGTTAAATACGCGGACGTCATCCAGATCGGCGCCCGCAACATGCAGAACTTCCGCCTCCTGCTCGACGTGGGCAAGGTGGACAAGCCGGTCATCCTCAAGCGGGGGCTTTCCGCGACCATCAAGGAGTTCCTGATGTCGGCGGAATACATCATGTCCCAGGGGAACCACAAGGTCATCCTCTGCGAGCGCGGCATCCGCACCTACGAGACCGCTACCCGCAATACGCTGGACCTTTCGGCGATACCGGTGCTCAAGCAGCTGACCCACCTGCCGGTAGTGGTGGACCCGTCCCACGGCGTGGGCAAGTGGGACCTGGTTGCGCCCATGGCCAAGGCGGCAGTGGCCGCCGGGGCCGACGGCCTGCTCATCGAGGTGCACCCGCTGCCCGAGGAGGCGCTCTCCGATGGCGAGCAGTCGCTCAAATACAAGGTCTTCCGGCAGCTCATGGGTGACCTGCGTCGGGTCGCCGCGGCGGTGGACAGGGAAATCTGACAGGGTATGGAACCGCACTTTACAAAGGTTGCCATCATCGGCGTCGGTCTCATCGGCGGGTCGCTGGGCCTGGCCATCCGCAAGCGCGGCCTGGCCGGTACGGTGGTCGGCGTGGGCCGGGGCGAGGCCAACCTGAAGACTGCCCTCGAGCGGGGGGCCATAGACTCATACCGGCTTGACCTCGAAGAGGGGGTGAAGGACGCCGACCTGGTGGTCCTCTGCACGCCGGTGGCGACATTCCCGGCTCTGGCGAAATCACTGGCCGCGATAGTGAAACCCGGCGCCATTGTGACCGATGCAGGAAGCGTGAAGGAATCGGTGGTTTCGGCCATGGAGGCCGCCATCGGCTCGCGGGCGCGGGTAGTGGGGGCGCACCCCATCGCCGGCAGCGAGGATTCCGGCGCGGCGGCAGCGAGGGCTGACCTCTACGAAGGCGCCAAGTGCATTATTACGCCGACCGCGTCTACCGATGGGGATGCCCTGAATCAGGTAGAGACGCTCTGGAAAGCGGTGGGTTCCGTAACCGTGCGGATGGGGCCGGCCAGCCATGACCGGATATTTGCGGCGGTGAGCCATCTGCCCCACATGGTGGCCTTTGGTCTGGTCAACACCGTGCTCGATATGGAAGACGGTGGTTTTGTTCCTTATTCCGGCGGCGGTTTCCGTGACTATACGCGGATTGCCGGGAGCCACCCCGATATGTGGCGGGACATCTGCCTTCTCAACCGGGAGCAGATCGTCGCGTCGATGGACAGCTTCATCGAGCATATGAAGCGCCTGCGGGAGATGGTCGCCGCTTCGGACGGGGCGGCCCTTGCCGGTGAGTTCGAGCGGGCGAGAGAGGTCAAGAAGAAACTGGCATGACCGTACCGGCGATTGAAGAAATGACAACGAAGGCGGACAGGATAACCGTACGGACGTCGAAGGGGCTCAGGGGCGAGATCACCGTCCCCGGCGACAAGTCGATCTCCCACCGGTCTGTGATGTTCGGCGCCATAAGCCGAGGAGAGACGAGGATCACCGGGTTTCTCAACGGTGAGGACAGTCTCGGCACGGCCAAAGCCTTCCGGCTGATGGGTATCGGGATTGACGAAGTAAGCCCCACCGAGCTGATCGTCCACGGCAAGGGGATCGACGGACTCTCGGAACCGACTGACGTGCTGGACCTGGGCAACTCGGGCACCAGCATGCGGCTGCTCACGGGCCTGCTGGCAGGGCAGTCTTTCTTCTCGGTGCTCACCGGCGACCAGTATCTGAGAAAGCGCCCCATGGGGCGCGTGACCGACCCGCTCAAGACCATGGGGGCGAGGATCGACGGTCGCGATGGCGGTAAACTGGCGCCTCTGGCCATTCACGGGAGCAATCTGAAGGGGGTGCACTATGTGTCGCCCATCGCCAGCGCCCAGGTGAAGTCGGCGGTTCTTCTGGCGGGCCTCTATGCCGAAGGGGAGACGTCGGTCAGCGAGCCTGAGAAGTCACGGGATCACACGGAGCGGATGCTGGCCGGGTTCGGCGCGACGGTGCGGATCGATGGGCTCAAGGCCACGGTCGTCGGCAGGCCCGATCTGATCGGCAGGCCGGTGGCGGTTCCTGGAGATATTTCATCGGCAGCCTTCTTCCTGGTGGCGGCGAGCATCGTGCCCGGTTCGGAGCTTCTGATCAAAAATGTCGGCGTAAATCCGACGCGGACGGGGATCATCGATGCCCTCAGGAATATGGGCGCCGATATTACGCTTGAGAATATGCGGGACGAGGCGGGAGAGCCGGTGGCTGACCTGCTGGTCCGTTCGGCTTTGTTGAAAGGCATTACCCTGGGCGGCGAGATCATCCCGCGGATGATCGACGAGGTGCCGGTCCTGGCAGTGGCCGCGGCGCTGGCCGAAGGCGAAACGGTGATCCGTGACGCAAAGGAGCTGCGGGTAAAAGAGACCGACCGTATCGCCACCATGGCCGCTGAACTGCGAAAGGTCGGCGTCGAGGTCGAGGAGCTTTCCGACGGCATGAGGATTGTCGGCGGCAAGCCGATCAGCGGTGCAGTCTGCGAAAGCCACGGCGACCATCGGGTGGCCATGTCGATGCTGATAGCCGGGCTTGCTGCCAAGGGTGAGACGACGGTAAACGGTACCCGCTGGATCGAGACATCGTTCCCGGGTTTTGAAGAAACGTTGAAACGAATTTGTTCGTAGTTCGTAGGGGCGAATCTTGTATTCGCCCATAATCAGGGCGATCACAAGGATCGCCCCTACAAAGGCATGATGAAAAAAGAACTGATCGTCGCCATCGACGGCCCGTCCAGCGCCGGTAAGAGTACTGTCGGAAAGCTGCTGGCGAAGAGGCTTGGCTATATCTACATCGACACCGGCGCCATGTACCGGGCCATGGGGTGGAAGGCGGTCCGGGATGGGATCAATCTGGAGGACGGCCGGGCCATTGCCCGTTTCTGCGATGAGACCATGGTGGACCTGTCGCTCAACGCCGGAGGAAAGTCCCATGTGCTGGTGGACGGCATCGATGTCACCGAGGCGATCCGTACGCCGGAGATGAGCATGATGGCCTCGGCGATCTCGGCGAAGCAACCGGTGCGGGAACGGCTGGTGGAGCTTCAGCGCAGCCTTGGAGAGAAGGGCGGCGTGGTCCTGGAAGGGCGCGACGTAGGGACGGTGATATTCCCCAATGCCGGGGCCAAGTTCTACCTCGACGCCGACGTGCGCGAGAGGGGCCGCCGCCGCTGGGAAGAGATGCGGTCCAAGGGTGAAACGGTCGACCTTGAGGAGACTATCGAGGCGATCCGCCGCCGCGATCACAACGACATGAACCGCGACCATTCTCCGCTCAAAAAGGCGGATGACGCGGTGCTCATCGACTCAACCGGCCTGTCGGTCGACGAGGTGATCGAAAAGATGGCAATGGTGGTGAGGGAACGGCATGGAGATCCTGCTTGCCGCTAATGCCGGCTTCTGCTTCGGTGTAAAGCGGGCCATCAATATGGCTTTTGAAGCCGCTGAGAATTGTGAAGGTGAAGTGTATACCCTGGGGCCCATAATCCATAATCCCCAGGTAGTGGAAAAGCTCGGAAGCGAGGGGGTGAAATCGGTCAATGACCTGCCGTCTGAAGGCGGCGCGACACTGATAGTAAGGACTCATGGCGTACCACCGGCGGTGATGGAAGAGGCGCAACAGCGTTTCAATGTCATCGACGCGACCTGTCCCTTCGTCAAGAAGGCCCAGGAAGATGCACATCAACTGGCCGAAGAGGGGTATCAGGTGGTGCTGGTGGGCGACAAGGGGCACCCGGAGGTCACGAGCATCATGGGCAGCGCCGGAAAGGGCGCCGTCGTGGTGGAGAGCGCGGAGGAGCTTAAGGATATCCGGCTCAAAAAGCGCATCGGGGTGATCGTCCAGACCACCCAGTCCTTCGAGAACCTGGCGGCGGTGGTGACAGAATGCCTGGCCAGGGGGAAGGTGGTGAAGGTCTTCAACACCATCTGCAACTCGACGACGGTGCGGCAGGAGGCGACGCGGGAGCTGGCCCGGAAGGTCGACCTCATGCTGGTGGTCGGCGGGCGCAACAGCGCCAATACCACCCGGCTTACCACCATCTGCCTCGACGAGGGGAAGACCACCTACCATATCGAGGTACCGGAAGAGATCCGGGAGGAGTGGTTGGAAAAGGTGGAAAAGGTAGGGATCACCGCTGGGGCATCGACGCCTGAATGGATCATCAACGGGGTGGTGGAAAAGTTGAAGGAGTTGGAAAAAAGCCGGGCGACGGCTTTGAAGAATAGTTGACACCTTGGGAAAACGGATCGTTTTCAGAGAGTAACACGCGGCATTGCCGCCATATCATATAGTGGGAGGAAGTAGAAAATGGCTAAGAAGAAGTTTTATGAGGAAGACCTGCTTGAGCTTGAAGAGCAGGAGAAGGACGAGTTTGACGAGGAGTTTGGCGATCTCGAGCAGCTCTACGAAGCGTCACTCCGGAATGTCGAGGAAGGTGCGGTGGTCAAGGGCCTGGTCCTTCGGGTAACCAGGGAAGGGGTCATGGTCGATATCGGCTACAAGTCCGAGGGGATCGTGCCCGCTTCGGAGTTTACCACCGATGAGATCGAAGCGTTGTCTGCGGGCGATGAGATCAATGTCTTCCTTGAAGAGCGCGAGGACAGTGACGGTAACGTCGTCCTTTCCAAGGACAAGGCCGACAAGATCAAGATATGGGAACAGATCGCCAAGGCTTACGACAACAACGAGGTGGTGGAAGGCAAGGTCGTGGCCAAGATCAAGGGTGGTCTCACCGTCGATATCAACGGCGTCAAGGCGTTCCTCCCCGGCTCACAGATCGACCTGCGCCCCGTGCGCAACCTCGATTCGCTCCAGGGACAGACCCTCAGGATGCGTATCCTCAAGATGAACCAGAAGCGCGGCAACATCGTACTTTCCCGCCGTGTTCTGCTGGAAGAGGAGCGTTCCAAGAAGAAGAGCGATACCCTCTCGACCCTTTCGGAAGGGATGCTGGTCAAGGGTACGGTCAAGAACATCACCGAGTACGGCGCCTTCATCGACCTTGGCGGCATCGACGGACTTCTCTACATCACCGATATGTCGTGGGGCCGCATCAGCCATCCTTCGGAGCTTCTGATGGTGGGTGACCAGATCGAGGTAATGGTACTGAAGTTCGACCGCGATAACGAGCGCGTCTCCCTTGGTCTCAAGCAGAAATCGGCCGATCCCTGGACGCAGGTCGAGCAGAAGTATGCCGTGGGCACCCGTATCAAGGGCAAGGTGGTAAGCCTTACCGAGTACGGCGCCTTCGTGCAGCTTGAGGAAGGTGTGGAAGGTCTTGTCCACGTTTCCGAGATGTCCTGGACCCAGAAGGTAAAGCACCCCTCCAAGGTGGTCGAGGTGGGCGACATCATCGAGGCGGTCGTCCTCAACGTGGACCGCTCCAGCCGCCGTATCTCCCTGGGCATGAAGCAGATCGAGTCCAACCCCTGGGCGAGCATTGCCGAGCGTTATCCTGTCGGTCTCAAGGTAGAGGGCAAGGTGCGGAACCTGACCGACTTCGGCGCCTTCGTCGGCCTCGAAGAGGGGATCGATGGCCTTATCCACATCTCCGACATGTCGTGGACCAAGCACCTCAAGCACCCTTCGGAACTCCTCAAGAAGGGGCAGTCGGTGGAAGCCGTTGTCCTTTCCGTCGATGCAGACAAGGAGCGTATCTCCCTCGGCCTCAAGCAGCTTGAAACCGATCCGTGGGAGGGCACCATCCCGTCCCGTTATCAGGTCGGTTCCGACGCGAGCGGCACGGTGGTCAAGGTGACCGACTTCGGCGTCTTCGTAGAGCTGGAGGACGGCGTGGAAGGCCTTATCCATATCTCCGAGCTGGCCAAGGATCCTGCCAAGAAGATCGAGGACAGCGTCGCCATTGGCGATTCAATCTCCGCCCGCATCATCAAGGTGGACTCCGCTGACCGGAAGATCGGTCTGAGCGTTCGTGCCCAGCAGAGGGGCAGCGAGCGGGACGAGCTCGATGAGTATCGCCGCAGCCAGGAAAAGCCCGATCAGAGCCTCGGCGCGGTCGCGAAGAAGAGTTCCAGGTCGTAAGGAGACAGTGCGATGTGGGACAATTTCCTTGAAAGAGGCAGCAACCTCCTGGGGCCGGAGCATGTCTTCGGCCTTCAGGAGGTAGCCGACCCCAACCTTTATCGAGAGTACTTCCCTTATACCGAGGTCCCGAGCGTCCCGTTTCATGGACGCGTTGTACCGCTGAACCCGCCGAAGGAGATATGGATCACCGATACCACCTTCCGCGACGGTCAGCAGGCACGGCCTCCTTATTCGGCGCAGGAGATCGTCGATATCTTCGACCTTCTCCACCGGATGGGCGGGCCGAAGGGGATCATCCGCCAGAGCGAGTTCTTCCTCTATTCCGACAAGGACAAGGAGGCGGTGCGCCTCTGCCTTGAGCGAGGGTACCGCTACCCCGAGGTAACGGGCTGGATACGGGCGGTGAAGAGCGACTTTCAGCTGGTAAAGGATATGGGGCTCAAGGAGACGGGTATTCTCACATCGTGTTCCGACTATCATATCTACCTGAAGCTCGGAAAGACGCGGCAACAGGCCATGGACGACTACCTCGACATCGTGAGGACGGCGCTGGAGCACGGCATCGTCCCGCGGTGTCATCTCGAGGACATCACCAGGGCCGACTTCTTCGGCTTCGTCATCCCCTTTGTCAGGGAGCTGATGAGGCTCTCGCAGGAGAGCGGTATCCCCGTAAAGGTCCGTGCCTGCGACACCATGGGGTACGGCGTCCCCTACCAGGGGGCTGCCCTTCCCCGGAGCGTGCCGGAGCTCATCTATGGCCTCAACCACTACGGCGGCGTGCCGTCGGCGCAGCTGGAATGGCACGGCCATAATGACTTCCACAAGGTGCTGATCAACGCGTCTACCGCGTGGCTCTATGGCTGTGCCTCGGCCAACGGCGCCCTTCTGGGCTTCGGCGAGCGCACGGGCAACACGCCGGTGGAGGCGCTCCTCATCGAATACATCAGCCTTACCGGCGACAGCGA
>JAOUDF010000159.1 GCA_029859385.1 Nitrospirota bacterium | reverse complement strand
TAGAGGACCTTGTCCCTTATGGCTTCTCGGAAGGTATTCACTGCTATCGCGATTATCTTCCTCACGCGACCTCCTTCTCTTCCCCGACATGCGCGACAAACAGCTCTTCCAGCGTCTTTTTGTGCGGCGTCAACGAGACCACCTTACCTCCGCTATCCATGGCAAGACGCACAATCTCTTCAACCTTGTCGTCGGCGGCATCTCCCGCTACCGTCACGGCGATCTTGTCGCCCACCGTGCTGTACCGGTAACCCCGTTGTCCTATTGCAGTCACAACGGGCTCGCCAATTCCCTGCAGAACCATCTCAACATTACTCACCGTCTCACCGAGAAGCTCATCAAGGCGGCCGATGTCCCGTAATGTCCCCTTGACAATAATCGCCACGCGATCGCAGAGCATCTCGACATCGGGTAGTATGTGCGACGAGAAGAAAACCGTCTTCCCCGAATCCCGCAGCCAAAGAATGACATCACGGATCTCCTTCCTGCCAATGGGGTCCAGGCCGCTCATCGGCTCATCGAGGACCACAAGTTCGGGGTCATTTATGAGCGCCTGGGCAATACCGATCCGCTGGAGCATCCCCTTGGAGAACTTCCTTAGCTGGACATCCTGGAATCGGTCAAGGCCGACCTTGAGGATAAGGTTTTCAATCCGCTCACGGCGCTCTGCTTTGGTCAGATCAAAAAGCCTGCCATAGAAGTCAAGAAATTCCCGCGCCGTCAGATAATCATAAAAATAAGGGTGCTCGGGCAGATACCCGATACGGTTCTTGACATCTACATCCCCAAGGGCTTTCCCCAATATCCAGGCATTGCCCGATGTCGGATAGATGAGACCCATGAGCATCTTGAGGGTCGTCGTCTTACCAGCACCGTTAGGCCCGAGGAAGCCGAAGATTTCACCTTTTCGAACTTCCAGGTCGAGCCCTCTGACCGCCACTATCGATTTCTTGCCGATACCGGATGAAAACTCTTTTGCAAGCCCTTCCGTCCTGATCATCTATTCCCCTCTAATGGTACACCTTTAAACGTTCCGCCATCATACTGCTTTTCGCATTGCCGTCTTTGTCGATATAATAATTTCCTCCCCGAGGCTCCTCCGGCAACTCAGGCAAGGCCCCGCTTACAAGCAGTTCCAGGAGCATCGCAGGTTTTTTCCCGGTCTTCTTCTCATGCCATCTGATTGCCTCATCAAGCGTGTTCATATCTCTTTCCGCTACAAGCTGTAAAAACCGCTCTTCCAGCTCTTTCCTTACCTTTTCGTCGCCTGTGCTTTCTATCACACTGGCGAGAAAAAGTATGCCGCTTTCAGGGTCTCTGGCTTCGGCATAAAGCCTTGCCGCAAGCTTTTCCACGTAATGAGGATGCTTAGGCTTGGCAGCAGCCATGGCCATATACTTGGCTGCTGTCTCATAATCATTCATATAGTGAAAATAGTTGAAACTCAGATAAAAGGGGTGCTGCCAAGCATCGGGGTCGTTTTTAATCCCTTTTTTCAGAATGGCGTTGCTTTCCTCAAGCCGTCGTGGCTCTGCATAGACTGCCAGCACTACACCGGCCCCATGATACGCCATGGTGTGCCGCGGGTCCAGCGTTGTTACCAGATCTACCATTGGATAGAGCCACTTGTAGGTTCGGGAAGCTTTCGTCTTTTCACCTACATATTGAATCGTCTTGATCCAGTATATATCCGCTACCGCCAGATCGTAGCCAAGCAGAATGTGCTTTAGATATTCGCCCGACGGCACGTAGAATACTTTTCTCTCGGCCAAATGCCGGTCCGTCATACTGTCAATCTTTATCTGCAGTATGAACACAAAAACGGCAAACATTAAAACTGTCACAGAACAAATGGCTGTCCGTGATCTCTCTTTTCCCGTCATTATCGTCGCAATACTCCATGCTATCCAATCGCTACGGCAAAATATCTGAAAAATGCCTTAATATCTTCGGCAACACCTTATCGAAAATTTACTACCTAGCGCACAATAAAAAAGCAGTGGCCGCATATGCGGCCACTGCTTTTAGAATTCCCGACTTCAGGCTGGATTAGAAATCGTCGCCGGAAGGATTTATATTATACGCTGTACCGGGAGTATCAGCGCCCAGACCACCCGCCGTAGCGCCATCACTATTCATTGTGAAGTAGGCGGCGGTACCATCATCATCGAGGTCGCCTTCGGCATCGATAGCAAACTGCGGCCCACCCGTACCGGCATCGGTGAAGGCATAAGAACCATCGGTTGCCACCTGATAATTATAGTAGACCTGGCCGGTAGGCGCCCAGCCAATCCAATCAAACGCAGCCACACCAGCAGCATCAGTAAAGGCAACCTTTGCGCCGTTACCAGCCACACCGGCACCAGAGCTCGGACCCGCATCTCTGAAGTTGCTATATTCGGCCTTATACGACTCTTGAGACACCCTGATTGCTCCCATGTTCACCTTGGCCTCGGAGGTCTTGGACTTCATCTGGTACTTGAGGAAGTTCGGGATGGCGATGGCCGCCAGGATGCCGATAATGGCAACAACTATCATGAGCTCTATAAGGGTGAAGCCTTTTTGGTCCTTTATACGGGTAAACATTGGGTTACCTCCTGGTTAATTAAATTGAAATGGTTTTCTCCGATCACGATAAACCTCGTCAAAGGGCTTATTCAGCACCTCCTTTCAGTGCCTTACATGAATCCAGTATACCATCATTCCATCGTGATGCTTCTCAGTCTTGCCACTTTCATGCCAACACACAGCAGTCTGGCATATTCCAGATAAATCAATAAGTTGCTGACGAACACCTGTTTCAGCGGAGGTCGACATCAAGCCATTTTGTGTCACTCAGCGGCGCTTGCGCTGACACATAATGTCACCCCAGCTCTTCCTTATCGTCCCGGCTGTTCCCTATCTCGTATTTCTTAAGACGATGCCTGAAGGACCGGAAGCTCAGCCCCAAAAGCTTTGCGGCATCTGTTTTTACGCCATGGGCCTTGTCCAACGCCTTGGTCAGAAACTCCACCTCCAGGTCTTCAACGATCTTTTCAAGATCGACCGGCCTCTCCGCCGACACGTCCACCGCTGCGACAACAGCGCCTCTCTCGGAGGGAGCAGGCTCCGGCAGATAATCTGTTTTTATCAACGGCCCGTCACTGAGGGCCACCGCCCGTTCTATGACATTCTCCAACTCCCGTACGTTTCCCTTCCATTCGCAGTCCATCAGCCTTTGCAGGGCGTCGGGAGCAATGCGCTTGCGCTCGCCGCCGGCACTGTACTTTGCGAGAAAATGCTCCACCAGAGCAGGGATATCCTCCCTGCGCTCTCTAAGAGACGGCAAGGCAATGGGGATGACATTCAGGCGGTAGTAGAGGTCTTCCCTGAATTCGCCCTTCGCCACCTGACCCTTGAGGTCCCGGTTGGTCGCGGCGATGACACGGACGTCGACCTTTATATCAGCCGTCCCCCCTACCCTTTTAAACTCCCTTTCCTGAAGTACCCGAAGCAGCTTTACCTGGAGGGGAAGGGGCATATCACCGATCTCGTCGAGAAAGATGCTGCCGCCGTCGGCTACCTCGAAGAGGCCTGCCTTGTTGTCAATAGCACCGGTAAAGGAGCCCTTCATATGCCCAAACAACTCGCTCTCCAGAAGCGCCTCCGGCAGCGCGCCGCAGTTGACCGTGACAAACGGTCTCTCCTTGCGGACACCGTTGTGGTGAATGGCCCGGGCGACGAGCTCCTTGCCGGTACCGCTCTCACCGGTAATAAAGACGGTGCTCTTGCTGTCGGCAACCTTGGCGATGAGGGCGAAAACCTTCTTCATCACCTCGCTCCCGCCGACAAACCCTTCGTAGCCGTGGCGTATGGCTATCTCCTGCTTGAGCCGGCGGTTCTCGTCCTTAAGCAGTTTCTTCTCAATGGCATTCTTTATGACCAGCTTGATTTCATCGACTTTGAACGGTTTGGTTATGTAGTCGTAGGCGCCGATCTTCATGGCTTCCACCGCGGTTTCGGCAGAGGCGAAGGCCGTGATCATGATGACCAGCGTGTCGGGAGAAACCTCCTTGACCGCTTTCAGGATGTCCAATCCGGTAATCCGCGGCATCTTGATGTCGGTGATCACCAGGTCGAATATCTCTCGTTTGAGGGCGGCGAGGGCTTCTTCCCCCGTCTCTGCGACAGTGACATCGTACCCCTCCCTCTTGAGCATGATCAGGAGGAGGTCCCTCATACTTCGTTCATCATCAACTATAAGAATCTTGCTCATCTATAATTCCTGTATTTTCGACCAATCCTGCGATCGCCTCAGACGCTCTCTGCGATGGGAAGGTCTACCGTGAAACAGCATCCCTCACCCAGTCGGCTTGTTACCCCTATCCGACCGCCATGCTCCTCCACAATCCGGTATACGATGGCAAGTCCGAGGCCTGTACCGTTTTCCTTGGTGGTGAAGAAGGGGAGGAAGAGCTTTTGCATCGAATTAGCCGGAATTCCGGGCCCCGTGTCTTTCAGGGTAACCCTGACAAAGCGGCCCCCCTCTCCCGACCGGGCCGCCACTTCCACCCTGTCGGCCGAAATATCGAGCGTGCCGCCATCCTTCATGACTTCAACCGCATTCATGGCCAGGTTCCAGAACACTTGCCTCAACTGGCCCGCATCACCAATAACGCAGTTGTTATTATCGTCAAACCGCACCTGAATATTAATGTTCTCCTTGTACTCCCGGTGATTTCTCAACAGCACAACTATTTCATTGATCACCGGCAACAGGTCGACAGATTCACGCTTCATGGGAGCCGGGCGGGCATAAACAAGAAATTCGGTAATGATATGATTCAGCCGGTCAGCCTCGCGGACTGCAATATCCATCAGCTTTATGCTTTCCCCTGTCTGTCCCGCCTCATTTTTCAATATCTGGACCGATCCGCTCAGTGAAGCAAGGGGGTTGCGAATTTCATGGGCCATACGTGCCGACATCTCACCTATCTCAGCCAGCTTTTCCTGCCTCTTGTACCTTTCCTCCTGGGCAATAAGGTCCGTCAGATCCCTGAAACTGGCGACAAGCCCCGCGGACTCGCCAACACCATCCTTAAGCGCAGAGACCGTTACACCAATGGTCATCTCGCTGCCGTCTTTCCTCTGCATCTTTTCCTGTTGCAGGCGACTCATCCGGTCATCGCCGGAACTTGACCCATCGATATTTGCCGGATAGAACTGCTGCAGCGTATCAATACCAAAAAGCTCATGCCAGAGCCGGCCTTCTGCTTCGACCGCTTCATAGCCCGTAATCTCCTCCGCGGCCCGGTTGAATGATGTTATGCGCCCCTCCATGTCCGTAGTCATCAGGCCGGTGTTGATGCTGTGAAAGATGTTTTCATAGAGACCCCGGAGATATTCATAGTCAGAGCTTTTCTGGGCAAGATGCTCCCTTGTCTTTTTTAATGTTTCAGCAAGACCCGAGCTGAGAATCGCGGAGAGAAAAAATGCCACAACATTCAAAAATACATTGTAGATTGCTGCTCGAGTGGAAAGCTCCCCTTCAATACTAGAAGGGATCAGGCCGAAATACTGGAGGTCCACCATGCCACCATAGAGTATGGCGCATAAAGAGGCTACCATCATCCCTCCCCGCTTGTAGAGGATAGTACTGGCGACCATGATGGAGATGATGTACGTGAACGAGAAGGGGCTCTCGAACCCACCAGTGATGTACACCAGAGCCGTTTCAAGGACGATATCGATCACGATCTGTGTGTGAGCAAA
>JAOUDF010000158.1 GCA_029859385.1 Nitrospirota bacterium | reverse complement strand
CAGTATAGCCAGACCAGCTATGATGTTGCGCCCCTCCACCGAAGGTGGAGACAACATAGCGATGTCGTTGCATATCCCAAATACCGGGACCTAGTGGTTTTGCATCAGTATTGCTGAACAAAACATGGCGTCCCCATGGATCGAGCAGACCATGCGACCAGTAATTGCATCCGAAAGGGTCTCTCTCGCCGCCCCAATGGTTGAGGGTATTCTCAGGCCATTGTTCCCCGAAAGTCGCAGGCGGAGTATAGCTATAACCTGAACCACCATCGGGGGCAGAGCCAAGCACCTTGATACGCCAATGCGCATGGGAGCCTGAAGGCATGAGCATGAGCCATGCGCCATCGGCTAAAAGTCCCATTCCATGGGGGTGGTCATACTTCGCGGGAGTATCACCCCACCGGGTATCCAGATTTCTGTAGGTGGCATATCCATTTTGAACATCAAGTCTGGCGAGGTGCTCAGGGTATATTGTCGCCGGATATATCCAGCGCCCTCCCCAAGGTGTTACGATAACTTTGCGGCCATCGGCCGAGATTCCCCCGATTACCAATTCACTGAATTGGGTGTCGGGGAAAGAGAGGAGTAGAGTTTTTGTTATTTCCTTGTCTGTGACTATCGATTTGTATAGATCCGTTTGCTTCAGGCCTTTTATCCCCAGCCGGTTTCTCGCAAATTCGTAGTAAACATCCGGCATCTGGGGCGACCATGTAAAAGACGGCGTATGTGAATATTCTCTGGCCGGACCTTCGATCACCGGCCGGAGATGCCTCCCATCGGTATTGACAAGGAACCAGGAACGCTGCCCCTCTTCTTTGTGGTATGCGGTTGTTTTTCGGTCTGAGATAAAAGCCAGGCGTTTTCCGTCGGCACTCCACGGCATTGCAGACATCATGTTGTGATAAATGTTGAACAGCCCCGGCGTTGAAGTCATTCTCCATACTTCGTGGCCGGTAAGGACATCTGTATAACAGAGCGATTCGGGTTGCCAGGTATAATGGTCCTTGGAATTCTCGAGCTGGTCTACGGGAAAAGATTTTATGGAAAGGCGATCTTTCCTGTTTATCATCTCACTGAGATTCTCAGGGATGTCAGCGGCTTGCTGGGTGGCGTCACTGGCGCAAGCTGGTGGAAGATGAGTAAGGCTAATGAAAGCCGCTAGGCAGAGGCATCGAAACATGAAGTAGTCCGGATAAAACGTTAAGAATTTCATATATTCTATATCAATGGTTAACCTAATGCTCGTCGCTCAAGTTATCAAGATATATCGAAGACGGTTAATTGTCTATAATGGAAGAGCCATCGAGCGGCAGGCTTGAGAATTGTGAGGTCATCGGGTCGTCTTACAGGCTTTCTTCCGTTGTTTTGGCAGGGGTGTCCGCGGCAGGCAAACCCCGAATTCAAGGGCGTCTTCTGGACTATGTGCGAGGCATGCATCGGTTCTACATCATTCCATGCATATTGGGCGTAATCGCCTGAAAGCGTGGGTGGGGATGTACGGCATGATTCTTCAGATTTGCGGAGTGCGAAGCTATAAATTTGGACAATTTTACGGTTTTTCGGTAAATTGACTGCATGCTCAAGTGTATCGGCGGCTTCAGCCGCAATCTGCGTTAATAACTTCAAGATGGTCGACAGGTAGTAGTGAAAGGGCTGAGAAAAAAGACAGGGCTGCTCTATTGGCTGGTTTGGGGCTATGCAGTCCTTGTGTTGTCGGCGCTTGTTGTCGTGAAATTGGGCGGTGACCGGTGGTGGCCGGCTACACTGTTGTTGTTTGGGCCAAGGTGGGTAATGGCGGTTCCGCTGGTGGTTCTGGCACCCCTTGTCATTTTTCTCAACCGTGGTCTTTTGTGGCCCTTGCTGGCTGCTGCGATTTTTGTCTTTGGCCCCTTCATGGGGTTGAGCTTACCTTTCGGGAAGATATTTGCGCCGAACGGCCTCGTGCTCAAGGTCCTTACCTGCAACGTGCAGAACGGTAATTTCAACAGGAAGGCCCTCTCATCTCTGATCTTCGATTCCGGGGCCGATATTGTTGCCATGCAGGAATGCCCACGTGAGCTTGGGCTGGAGCTGCCTCCGGGATGGCATGTAGTGCAGGAGGGACAATTGGCGCTCCTTTCCCGCTTCCCTCTCAAGTTGAGCGGTTCACTGCAAATGATGCATCCTCCCCACAAATGGCCCCGCACAAGCCTGTTATACTGCATAGTTCAAACCCCAAATGGAGCCGTGACTCTCTGCTCGGTACATCTGCCGAGCCCGCGCTATGGTTTGCAGAATATACTTGACCGAAGAACTGTGTTGAGTCTCAATCGGATAGGATTTTTGGTTGATGAGACGGAGAATCGCCGGCAGGTGTCCAGGCAGGTTCAAGAAGCTATAGCCTCTCTGCCGCGTTGGGTCATTGTGGCAGGAGACTTCAATATGCCGGTTGACAGTACCATATATCGGGAATACTGGAGTGGTTTCTCAAATGCTTTTTCGCAGGTCGGTTTGGGTTATGGCTGGACCGTAGGTGGAGAAGTTCGCGGCCTGAAGGCCCGAGTCAGGATCGACCATATCCTGACGGACAAAGGGTTTGCGCCGATTGCGTGCAGAGTAGGGCCGGATGTTGGTTCTGACCACCTGCCGGTGATTGCAGAGCTTGCCAGCATAGCGACCCATTAGGACAAGTTACGTATTTGTGATAAAATATCGTCTGCTTATGTACGACTTAATTTTGCAAAATGGGGAGCCGATATATAGATGGTAAATGACATAATGAGGAGCATATGACCTTTTTTGAGGCGATTAAGATTTTCCGATGGTATCTCGTCGGTATCTTTCTCTTACTGGCAGCCGCCTATTACCGCATCGTGCCAGAAATGGTGAACGACTGGTACCGTGACGAAAACTATTCCCATGGTTTTCTGGTGCCGCTGATTGCCGGTTATTTTGCCTATGAGCGGCGCGAGGCTTTGAAAGAAGCCCTGATTTCCCCTTGGGGACCGGGCCTTCTGGTTATACTGTACGGTCTCTTTCAGTTGATTATCGGTTTCCTGGGTACCGAATATTTCACCATGCGGACATCATTGATCATCATCCTGGCGGGGATGGTGCTCTATTTCTTCGGCAGAGAAGTCTTCAGGCACCTCCTTCTGCCCATCGGTTATCTCTTTCTGATGGTGCCGATCCCTTATATTATCTACGATGCCATAGCTTTTCCACTCAAGCTCTTCATCACCAAAGTGTCGGTGGGTTTTCTTAAGCTCATAGGGGTAATCGTCATGCGCGAAGGGAACATTATAGTTTTCCCCATGACCACCCTTGAGGTAGCCGATGCCTGTAGCGGCATCCGCTCCCTTGTTTCACTCATCGCCCTGGCGGTAGCTTATGCCTTTTTCATAAAGATATCGAATGTAAAGAGGTGGATCATCATCGTATCGGCGGTGCCGATCGCTATTGCCACCAATGCGACCCGTGTCATCGTGACCGGTATTTTAGCCCAGTTCTGGGGGGCCAAGGCCGCCGAAGGGTTCTTTCATGAATTCGCTGGCATGATGGTCTTTGCCCTGGCCATGGTGATGCTGGTGGCCCTGGGGGCTCTGCTTAAGGGGCGAAGCGTCGCCGGGGAGGAAAAATGATCAACAAATCCCGGTTCATTGCCGTCTATGGGCTCTTGTTGGCTGCCGCACTCTTTGTCAATCTGCATGCAGATATCTCCGTGCCTCTCAACAGGCCACTGTCTGAATTCCCTGTGAACGTCCAGGGGTGGAGAATGGTTTCCCAGACCACCTTCAGCGACACTGTTCTCAAAGTCTTGAAACCGGCCGACTACCTTTCACGGACGTATGTTGATGCTAACGGGCGATCGATCGATCTTTATATCGGATATCACAGCGGCGGCAAAGGGATGGGGGGGATTCACTCTCCGCGGCATTGCCTCCCCGGCAGCGGCTGGTACGAGACGTCGAGCACCAAGGGGCGGGTCGATGTGGGTGGCGAGAACGTCAATATTGTAAAAGCTGTTTATCAGAAGGGTGAAACGAAGGACCTCTTTCTCTACTGGTTTCAGGTGATAGACAAGTCGATCACCAGCGAGTATGCACTGAAGATAGCAGAAATCACCAACTCTGTGATGCACCGCCGAAGAGATGAATCGTTCATTCGCATTTCGCTCCCGATGCAGGGGAATCTTGAAGAGACCTCGGCGACCGGCGAGGCCTTCATAAGGGATTTCTATCCGGTGATACGGGAGTATTTGCCGAAGTGATCCGGTCTGCCTTAATAAAAGAGCTTCCTGAAGATTGACGAGGGGTACTTGGTCGTTTTTGTCCGCACGGTCATCTCCGGTATGTCGGTCCTGTTGCCGTAAGGGTCGATGAGGATTGTCTTCAAGGTGTAGTCGGTATCGGTACGGAGTCCTTTAACCGCTGCCCACGGCCTCTTTGAGTAAAGCCCGGATATCCCCGTTACTTCATTCCCATCCTTATCCCGAAAGACGATCATCATTACCGCGACTTCCGGATTGACTGTATCGTCTGCCAGATCGGCCCCGACTATTGCGGTAACTTTATCGAAATCTGATTCAAACCTGACCTCAAGGCTGTCCTTGGCGAGGGGAGGAGTTGTGTCCAGTACTGTTTTCCTCAGGTCGACATGCATGAGAGGGTCGCCAATCAGCGAGGTGGACCAGTTGGTATAGTATATCGACAGGAGCAGGCTCTCTCCCAGGTCCCTTCCTCGGAAAAGGTATCTCATTAGTATCTGGTTGTCCCAGAAGGTGGCATTGGTGATGTGGGGGCCACCATTGGAGGCAGGGGCTCCTGCTGCTGAAACCGTTACCCCTTTGCTGATATAGTCCCAGATGGCCGCCTTCTTCAGGTTGAGTCCATTCTCGCTCTTTACATATCTGTCGATACCACCGGGATAGAAGCCCGACACCTTCCAGTCTGTTATCTTCTCTAAGCAGTTCCCATTGGCTTCATTCTCAGGTCGTACGAGAAAAGGTAATCCCTGGCTATCCGGTTTCGGTCCTGTCATGAAGCCTAAGACCTTGAGCTCTTCTCCTCCCCAGAGGTTCTTTTCTTCAGCCTGAGCCAGTCGTTCCGGCAGGTCACTCAGCGTCTTTCTCCCTTCTTTCGCCAGCGATGCCCTGACGCGGCAGTCCATCTCGGGCCGCAGATACTTCGTTGCGTAAAGGGAATAGTCGATGATTCGCTTCGCCTCTTCCGCGTCGGCCCCGTCGATCCTGGTGACGGCATAGATGAAGAAGTCTTTGGGAAGAACTTCCCGGCGACGTTTGAGCGGCGCGATGTCATAGAAGAAAGGCTGTCGGCTTCTTGAGAGGAAGGAGTGGGTATCCGGATGAAGATAGGGGTTCCACTGATTACCCGTCATGGGATGGCGCATGGCGCTGGTGATAATGTGGTTCACCACGCCCTTTTCAGAGTCTGGTCCGCCGTTCATGAGGAAAGAAATCACAGGCGGTGTGAAGGCGCTCCATTTATAGTAGAGAGTTCCTAGTCGTTGTTCCAGGGACGCCAGTGAGCCGTGGTCGCGTTTAAGGGATGTCACGCCATGCTCGATGCCGAAGACTGCCTTACCCGAATAGGGCATGCCGTGGACGACGACGATATAGAGGATGTGGTCCTTGAGCAAAGTGCCGTCGGGAAGGGTGTTGACTTTGTCTTCGAGAAACTTTCTCACGGGGGTGAGGATATCCTCTTCTAGAATCTTGTCATCCGGAACGCCATCAGGGCCGGTGGGGGTGAACTC
>JAOUDF010000157.1 GCA_029859385.1 Nitrospirota bacterium | reverse complement strand
ACCCCGTCCCCCGCAAACCGCACATTCTCCACCACCCTGCCCGCTAGCCGGACATCTCCGGCGGACCTGGTCCAGTAGAGCTGCTCGATGAGTCCGGGGAAGTCGGCGCCGGCCTTGAGGAGTTCCCCCGCAACGACCATTGTCGATGGCTTTACGTTGGGGTAGCGGAACCCGCCGGTATCTTCCATGAGGGAGACCATCAGGCAGGTGGCGATGTCCCTGTCGACGGCCACGTCCAGTTCGCGAAGCAGCCGGAAGACCATCTCGCCGACCGCTGCCGCCGACAGATCGATGTAGCGCAGGGTGGTAAATGGTGTGCCCAGTTCATGGTGGTCGACCTGGACCGTCACGGGCATTGCGAGGAACGACTCTTTAAGGCTCCCCAGGAGGGCGGCTTCGCCGCAGTCTACCGCGAGAGCGACGTCGGCATGCCCTTCAATCTGGTGGACCACCCGATCTATTCCCGGCATGAAGCGCAGCTTTTCGGGGGGCGGGTCGGGACAGGCGAACACAACCGTCTTCCCGAGCTTTTCGAGCCCCCGGCCAAGCCCCAGCATGGAGCCCAGGGTATCTCCGTCGGGGTTCCGGTGGGCCACCACAAGGATGGTTTGCGCTTTGCTTATAGCTGCGGCAACCTTGCCGATCCCCAAGTCTTCTCCGGCCATATCCTTATCGCTCTCTTCGATGAGGCAGGGTGAACTATCGTCTCCCTGTATCGGTTTTCCCTTCTTTTTCAACCTGGTGCTTGGAATCCAGCGCTTCTCCCTGGATCTTTGCCTTGCAGGTGTCACAGATAGTGTCAAAAGAGGGCTGGCCGCATACCGTGCAATGCGTTTCCTTCTTGTTTCCCAGGTCTTTCTCAGTTGTTTCCGACATGATCCCCTCCCTTGTCACGAATGAAAAAAAGAGCGGGCATGAAGCCCGCTCCGACTCATTCGCACTATTTCTTTCCCGCTTTCTTCAGCTTCTCGATTTCTCCTTCGAGGATATCGATGTGTACCTGCTCTTCATCAACAAAGCGTTCGAACAGGGCCTTGGCCGCAGGGTCCTTGGCAGCCTTAGCCGCCTGCTTATACTTGGCAACGGCTCCCTTTTCATCAACAATGGCAAGCTTCATGAATTCGATTGCATCCAACTCAGATCACCTCCCTTGCATTATACGTTTTCATACCACATCAACATGTATTACACCATCCGAGAAGGTAAGCTTCAACTCCGCGCCACATTTGGGACAGGCGACAACCTCGCCGTCTTCGATACTGTCGTCGACTTCCATCTCGTAGCCGCACACCGGACAGATAATGCTGCCTTTCATGGCACCTCCATAGAGTCAGTCACGCGCTATAACTTTTTTAGCATATCACACGCTGATTATGCCAGTTTTTTAAATCGGTGAGAATTAAGAACAACGGAAAGGGAGAGAACTCCCCGCCCCCGAATACAGGGGCGGGATGAGAAACGGAAGCTAGTTGACTATCTCGGTGGCGCTGAAGAAGTGGGAAATCTCGAAGGCGGCCGACTCGGGAGAGTCGGAACCGTGAACGGTGTTGCGCTCGATGTCGGTGGCAAAGTCCTTGCGGATGGTGCCTTTGTCCGCATTGGCGGGGTTGGTGGCGCCCATCAGCTCGCGGTTCTTCGCGATGGCGTTGTTGCCCTCCAGAACCATGAGGACCACCGGGCCGCTGACCATGAAATCTACCAGGCTGGCGAAGAAGGGACGCTCCCTGTGCACATAGTAGAAGCCTTCGGCCTCCTTGCGGGAAAGATGCACCATCTTCATGGCAGCGATCTTGAGGCCGTTGGACTCGAAGCGGTCCACTATCTTTCCGATTACGCCCTTCTCAACACCGTCGGGCTTGATGATCGACAACGTCCGTTCTGCCATTTGTTCCTCCACAATAGTGTAGTTTATGTACATTCCTGATTTGCGGGCGCTTTTATAACACTACGCCCCTATCTTGTCAATTTTTCTTGTCATTTTTTCTCGAAAGTCTTGCGTATCAACTGAAAAATGGATAATACTATCAGGATACTGTCGCGGAGGACACATGAACCGAACCCTCAGAATCGCCCTTGCCCAGATGAACGCCACCGTCGGCGACCTTGACGGGAACACGGCCAGGATCATAGAAAACATAGGGCGCGCCAGAAATGAAGGCGCCGAGTTGGTAGCCTTCCCCGAACTGGCCATTACCGGCTACCCTCCCGAAGACCTCCTCCTCCGTCCCAGCTTTATAGAAGGCAACCTGCGCTGCCTCGACCGTATCGTTGCGGCAAGCAAGGGGATCACGGCAGTGGTCGGTTTTGTGGACCGGCAGGACGACATCTTTAACGCCGCCGCCATCATTCACGACGGCAAGATCGTGGGCAGATACCACAAGACCTTCCTTCCCAACTACGGCGTGTTCGACGAAAACCGCTACTTTCAGACGGGGACCTCCGCCCCGGTCTTTGTCATCAACGGCATCACCATAGGCGTCAACATCTGCGAGGATATCTGGCACCCCGGCGGCCCCATCAGGGTTCAGTCGCTGGTCGGCGGCGCGGAGGTCATCGTCAATATCAACGCCTCCCCTTATCATGCCGGCAAGGCCACTTTCAGGGAACGGATGCTCGCTACCCGGGCGGCGGATGAGACCGTCATCGTCACCTACACCAACATGGTGGGGGGACAGGATGAACTGGTCTTCGACGGGGCCAGCACCATCTTCAACCAGTCGGGCAATCTGGTTGCCAGGGCACGGTCATTCCAGGAAGACCTGCTGATCGCGGACCTCGACGTTGGCGGCGTCTTCCGCACCCGGCTCCACGACCCGCGCCGCCGCAAGGAAAAGGTGCATTTCCGTCCGGAGACGTTGCACAAAATAACCGTTTCCGAGCAGTATACGCCGTCGGGTAACAAGCCCCAGGCAGCCAGAGTAACTCCCCGACCGGAGTCATCCGAAGAGGTCTATTCAGCCCTTGTCCTCGGCACCGCTGACTATGTGCGGAAGAACGGCTTCAAAAAGGTCATCATCGGGCTTTCGGGAGGCATTGATTCGGCCCTGACCGCCGCCGTTGCGGTCGATGCCCTTGGAGCTGAAAACGTCGTCGGCATCTCCATCCCCTCACCCTATACCTCGCGAGAGAGCAGGGTAGACGCCAGAAAGCTGGCGCAAAACCTTGGGATGGAGTTCAAGGAGATACCTCTCACCCGGGTTTTCAATGCCTATCTGGCAACGCTGGAGAAGGAGTTCGACGGAATACCCAGAGACGCCACTGAAGAAAACCTCCAGGCACGAGTCCGCGGCAATTTCATCATGGCCCTCTCCAACAAGTACGGGTGGCTGGTGCTCACCACAGGCAACAAGAGCGAGATGAGTTGTGGCTACTGCACCCTCTATGGCGACATGGCCGGCGGTTTTGCCGTTATCAAGGACGTCCCCAAAATGCTGGTATACGAGCTTTCCCGCTACCGCAACAGACTGGGGAAGGTGATCCCCGAGCGGACCATTGAACGGGAGCCCACCGCCGAACTGCGGCCCGACCAGAAGGATTCCGACTCGCTCCCCCCCTACCCGGTCCTCGATCCTATTTTGCAGCTGTATATAGAGGAAGACAGGAGCCCCGATGAGATCGTAGGGCGTGGTTTCGAACAGGAGACGGTAATGAAAGTCCTCAAACTGGTCGATACCAACGAGTACAAGCGACGACAGGCACCTCCCGGAGTGAAAATTACCCCCCGGGCCTTTGGCAGAGACCGGCGACTGCCCATAACCAACAGGTACCGTAATATATGACCTTGCAAACAGGTATCACCAGTGTACCCTGGTTTCCCCGGGTCTTCCCCTTTGCCCTCTACATGGCATTTATCGCCCTGGGAAGCGGAATATCGTACCTTGGCGACTACCTCCCTGCCTTAAAATCTTTCGACAGTATTGACCAGTTTGTCCTTTATCCGATCAAGACCCTGGTGGTGGCAGCCGCCCTTTTCGCCCTGTGGAAGAGTTATGATGAATTCGAGTTCCAGTGGCTCAGGCATGTGGGAACGTTATTATCCGCCCTTGTCGTGGGCGTTGTGGTCTTTGTTCTCTGGATCAACATGGACTGGCCCTTTGCCACCGCCGGAACACCTGAAGGGTTCAACCCTTACGACCCTGCGAATCCGTTGCCGGCCTGGCTTTCCATCATCTTCAGGTTGGCGGGAGCGGCGCTGGTGGTGCCCATATTCGAAGAGCTGTTCTGGCG
Organism: Nitrospirota bacterium; assembly: GCA_029859385.1. Taxonomy (GTDB): domain Bacteria; phylum Nitrospirota; class JAOUDF01; order JAOUDF01; family JAOUDF01; genus JAOUDF01. The sequence continues at coordinate 1,575 of JAOUDF010000157.1, read as the reverse complement.
TTCATTCATCCTTCGCTACCTCATCAACCCTGATTTCACAAAGGTCCATCTCGGCTCCTTTACCTGGATGTCCTTTGCCGCCTCGTCGGTCCTGTTCGGCCTGGAGCATCATCTGTGGCTGGCGGGCATCATGGCGGGCGTTTTCTATAACGCCCTTCTCTACCGCACCAAGAGCCTTGCCGCCTGTATCGTTGCCCACGGCGTCACCAACCTCCTGCTCGGTCTTTACGTTCTGAAGACCGGTCAATGGCAGTTCTGGTAGGAATTCATTGAAGAAGCTCCTCCTGTTAATTATTATGGTCCTGGTTGCCCATGCCTCCGTCCCGGCAGGCGCCAACCCACTGGATGATTCAGGCACTACCTCTCTTAAATCACGAATTGTAGCCAAATACGCCAAGGCCACTCCGCGTGAATGGGGGGGAAAGGTCAGCGGCGTCCGAAGCCGGATCGCCACCAATGAAAAGGTGATAGCTCTTACTCTCGACGCCTGCGGAAGCCCGAAAGGGATGGGCTATGACGCAGCCCTGATCAGTTTTCTGGAAAAAGAGCAGGTCCCCGCAACGCTCTTTATCAACGCACGCTGGATCGGCCCCAACAGAGAGACCTTCGAGAGGCTTGCTGCCACACCCCTCTTCGAGATCGCCAACCACGGATTCGAACACAAACCGGCATCGGTCAGCGGGAAGAGCGCCTACGGCATCCAGGGGACAAGGTCGGTGGAGGAACTGGTGGACGAGATCGAACTGGGCGCACAAAAAATAGCGGCAATTACCGGCACAAAACCGCGCTTCTACCGCTCCGGCACCGCTTTTTACGATGAGGTGGCAGTCAGGGTTGCCGGTGAACTTGGCGAACAAGTCGCGGGATTTTCGGTGCTTGGCGATGCCGGTGCAACCTGGTCGAGCGAGCAGGTCTCTCATGCACTGCTGTCGGTTTCGCCGGGAGATATGGTGATCCTGCACATGAACCACCCGGAGAGCGGCACTGCCCGCGGTCTGATCAACGCCATACCTGAGCTGAAAAGGCGAGGGTATCGGTTCATTCGCCTTTCCGACTATCCTCTCGAGCAGTAATTTCCCCCATGCAACAGGCATGGCCGTGTCAATTTTAATTCTGCATTTTCAAATAGTTATCTATAAAATTTTTTTCTTGACGAAAACCTGTTCTATGGTATTTTGAACCGGTCCTGCGCAAGGAATGCCTTTTCGCAATGCAGTCGGAAGCCAGTCTTAACCCGTCTTTTTAAGGATCGTCACCCTAGAATGAGCGGCCTTACTTTCCCCGGCGGTGTACACCCGCCAGAGTACAAGGAACTTACCGAACATAAAGCCACGACCGGTGCGACCATACCGAAACTTCTGGTGATTCCCATGCGCCAGCATATCGGTGCGCCCTGCGACCCGCTGGTAAAGGTGGGTGACGAGGTGAAGGTGGGCCAGAAGATCGGAGAGGCGAAAGGTTTTGTCTCCGCCCCTGTTCATGCATCGGTATCGGGAAAAGTAGTGGCGGTCGACAATTTTCCGCACCCCAGCGGCGCCAATGCCTTGGCGGTAGTGATCGAAAACGACGGCAAGG
>JAOUDF010000156.1 GCA_029859385.1 Nitrospirota bacterium | reverse complement strand
AGAACCGACTCTACCTCGTCCAGCAGCGACATCGGGTCGCGCACCTCGCGGTCCATCTTGTTCATGAAGGTAATGATCGGGGTGTTGCGCAGGCGGCAGACGTTGAGCAGTTTTATGGTCTGCGCCTCAACACCCTTGGCAGCGTCGATGACCATGAGGGCCGAGTCGACAGCGGTGAGCACTCGGTAGGTGTCTTCGGAAAAGTCCTGGTGGCCCGGGGTATCGAGCAGGTTGATGACGCAGTCCCGGTAGTCGAACTGCATTACCGAACTGGCCACCGATATGCCGCGCTGCTTCTCGATCTCCATCCAGTCCGACGTGGCATGGCGGGCACTCTTGCGCCCCTTCACCGTACCGGCCATCTGGATGGCGCCGCTGAAGAGCAGAAGTTTTTCAGTCAGGGTGGTTTTGCCGGCGTCGGGATGCGAGATAATGGCGAAGGTCCTGCGGCGCTTCATCTCTGCGGCAATGGCCGACGCGGCGGTCGACTTTGAGGTGGTCTGTTCTGTAGTCATAAAGATTATCCTGCCAAAGACGGCAAGTATAGCGAAAAAAGCTGAAAATGTCGATTACAGATCGGCGAACATGAAGATGCAGCAATAATGCTCATTGCGCTATGATGTAAGCTGATACTATCTTCTTCCGTCGAACAAGGAGCCCTGCTCTTATGAAAATCAGGAATATGCTGGGCCCCATGCGCCTCCCGTTTCTGATACTGCCGCCAACCAGCGTCCTTCTTGGCCTGGGAGTGGCGGTCCATGATTCAGCGCGGATTGATCTCACCTCCCTTCTGCTGGCATTGCTCGGAAGTTCAGCAGCCCTTCTCAGCATCAACGCCCTGAATGAATATGAGGATTTCAGAAGCGGGCTTGATCTCCGCACGGACCGCACCCCTTTCAGTGGGGGGAGCGGCACCCTTCCCGCCATGCCGGAGATGGCTTCGAAGGTACTTGGGATCGGCGTCATAGCCCTGCTGCTGACAATCCTGGTCGGACTTTACCTTGTATACAGGAAGGGGTTGATGCTCCTCTCGCTGGGCCTGCCCGGCGTATTGATTATCATTTCTTACACTCGATGGATTACCGGAAGCCCGGCCATTTGTCTCGTAGCACCAGGTCTGGGCTTGGGCCCTATCATGGTCATGGGGACCTATTTTGTCCTGACGGGAACCTTCTCCTGGACGGCCTTTGCCGCCTCGCTACCTCCTTTTTTTCAGGCAAGCAATCTGCTGCTTCTTAACCAGTTCCCCGATGTCGAAGCCGACCGAATCGTCGGCAGGCGGCATCTGCCGATCGTATTCGGCAGGCGGGCCGCGAGCATTGTCTTCTGTATTATCAGCACACTGGCCTATCTATCCATAGTCGTGGGCGTTTACCGGGGAGTCCTGCCAAGGGGAACCCTTCTGGGGATGCTTGCACTGGCCCTGGCATTACCCGCTGCCTTGGGAACATTACGAAATGCCGACGATATACCCAATCTCATCCCGGCCATGGGACTTAATATTGCGGCGACCGTGGCAACTCCTGTGCTTGTAGCAATCGGTTTTTTCCTGTAAAATACGGGTTCTTTTTTGCTGGAGGAAGTCTGAGACGATGGGAGTTATCGGGGCAGTTTGGGGATTTATCGGGGTTTCACTGGTACTGGGCAGTGCAATTTACCGGATGTTTGATATGGCACAAGGCCTGTTTTCGGCAGAGCTTACCTGGTATCAGTGGGCTGCGCTGATCGGCAATGTCTTTTTCATGGCATATTCGGAAGGGTACAAGGCCTTCCAGCTTGGTTTTTCACCCCGTGTAGCGGCCCGGCTCAGATACCTGAAGGAAAACCCGGCCCCTCTCCTCGTCGTGCTGGCTCCTCTCTTCTGCCTGGGCTTCTTCCATGCAACAAAGAAAAGGAAGATCATCACCTATTCGCTTATCACCGGCCTGGTCCTGCTCATTATTGCCGTCCGCATGCTGCCGCATCCGTGGAGGGGGATCATCGATGTGGGGGTTGTCGTCGGACTGGGATGGGGTCTGATTTCATTCTGGCTCTTCTGCATCAAGGCCTTCACTTCGGAGCACTTCCCTTACTCGCCGGAGGTTGTCGAGGAGACAAAAGGTTGACTTCCCCCTGAGCACGTATTGCATTTGCACAAAAAGAGAAAGGCGCCGGGAAACTCCCGACGCCTTTTTTTATCAGTGGCCTTAACGGATCATTCTTCTTTGGCTTTTCTTTTCTTCTTTTTGCTCAGGCGATGATACAGGATATCGCTGTAAATGTCGTAGACAGAAAGCCCGAGACAGGCCACTCCCAGCAGAAACGGAATGAACCAGAAGGTCGATTCCATGATGGTGGAGACCACGATAAGGCCGATGGCCGAAAAGAAAAACAGGATATCGCGAAGACTTTTCGCAGCCTTGTCTTTTTCCTGTTCGGTAACTTTTTCTTCAAACATATCTCAGTCTCCTGAATTTCCGACTTATTTCTTCAATACCCGGATATAGCTGATAACGTTCTGCACATCTTCGTCACTGAGCCCGGCGAAGGGCGGCATGGCCTTTATACCCTTCTTGATGGCGTTCGCCAGGTCGGCATCACTTTTTTCCAAGCGTTCACCCTTGGCGAAAGAAGGCATGCCAGGAAGAAGTCCGGCCCCATCAGCCCCGTGACACGCGGCACACTGAGCGCCAAATATCTTCTTGCCCTCTTCAGGATGACCACCGGTCGCAGCACCCACACCCGCTGCAGGCTCAGCTGCCTTGGACAGAGTCCGGATATGGGCAAGCACGGCCGTAATCTGGGCATAACTGAGGGTCCTGGTGAAGCCGGGCATGGCCAGCACACCATTCTTTACCGAATTAAGCAGGGCTTCATCGGTCTTGCCAAGCCTTTCACCCATGCTGAAATTGGGAGCGCCCGGCAGGACCGGCTTACCTGTCTCACCGTGACAGGACGCACAGTTCTGTTTGTATATGGCGGCGCCGTCAACTCCTGAGCCAGCCTTGGGCTCCGCCGGCTTTTCTTCCTTGGTTGGTTTCGCAGGCTCTTCCCACTCGACCGCTGCATGCACAAGGTTGAAGTGACACTCGATGCAGGTCTTCTTGTCCTGTTTGACCTGGGTATGGATATCCATGACCCATGGTTTTTCCGGATTTTCCACCGCAATGAGGTTGTCAATGTTGTGACAGGAACGACAGGGGGCACTGTCGTTCGCCAGATATTGCTCCCTCACCTTTTTGGCGAGACGAGGACGTATGGTTTCCCATTTCCCCTGGTTCGCCATGGGTGAAGAGATGTCCCAGAAGGCGCCGCCGGGGCTGATTCCCGCGCTGCCGGCCTTCGACCAGAACGAGGGCCCCAGGAGGAACATGTATTTGTTGAAGTCCCACACCGTGTGAGGCGTTCCATGGCACGTAACGCACCCCGGCCTTATACCGTTTACCGCGGTATGGTGGACCGAGTTCTTAAACTCCTTGAACGGGTAGGGATGACACTCCGCGCATCCTACTGACACGCCCGTCATTGGCTCTTGATGCGGATACGGCGCATAATCGGAATATTTATAAAAGGTGGAATGACACATCTGGCAAACTGCCGGGTCCTTGATGAAGCCGTAGTGATTTACCCCGACGATTACTATAGCCGCCAAAGCGGCAACGGCAATACCAATTCCAACCACCAGCTTGTGATAGTCCTCGAAGATCGTATCCAGGATGTCATTAAGCCAGTCCTGGACGCTCTCGTCCGGTCCCTTCTTTCTGAAAACCTTGCTCACTATCTCTTTTATCTGCATGCACCCACCCGATTATGCCTTCAGCAATTTGGAAGTATCGACTTTAATCGTCCCGTATTTATCATCCGTCTTGGCAGGCTCGATAGTGACGAGCAGATGAGCCCATGAGGTCCCTCCGCCTTTGGGATCACTCACTCCAGGGATCAGGTCGTTGGGGTTGACTCCATTGTCCTTCCACCAGAGATTGGCGTCCACATCCCTGTCGGCCCTTCCCTTCAGAGGTTCATGCACCCTTCCCTGCAATGCCCGGGCAACCTGGCCAAAGGCCGTATGCCCCATCCCGCCGGCTATGGCAACTACCTCGGGTGATACTCCGTGGGTTACCCTGGCACGGGTGACAATATATCCTGCGTCGCTACTAACCCGGATCAACTGTCCATCCTTGATCCCAAGCTTCTTCGCAGCCTCCTTGTTGATCAGGGCATGATTCGTATGGAACATCTCGGCAAGCCACTTGTTGTCCGATGAGTGCGAACGGTCGTGGATGCCGCACTTGTAGCCGGTAAGGATGAATTTACCGTCGACATGGTCGACGGCAAGCCTGCATTTTGGAAAGCCGCCCGACGCTGAAGACAGATACTCGATCTTCCGTGACGGCGTTCCGAACCCTTTGCCTTGGTGCAGCCCGTAAGTGGGCTTAACCGGTTTCCCCTTCTCATCAACGCGCTTACCGGTCGGCATATTGACCTGCCCGACGATAGGCCAGACACCTTTCTGTTTCAGATGTTCAAGGCCGCCGGCTTTTTTGAGCTCTGGAATCTGGTCAGCCTGCCGCCTGAGCCAGTCCTCGCTGTCCTTGAAATCCCAGTAACGGTTAATCCCGAGAGTACCGTGGACATCGGTAGCGTGGATGATATCCTGAAGCACCATGCGCGTTTCACGTCCCCCCACCGGCTTGATGACCGGCTGACGGATACCGAGCCAGGGCCACATGCAGGAAGGAGAAGTGTCCGGATCAAATCTCTCATAGGCCAGACAGTCGGGAAGTATGTAGTCGGCCAGACTGGCAGTCTCACTGGGAAAAGGAGAAAAATCGACGACAAGCGGGATCTTGCTTTCATCCGCAATCAGCTGTTTCCAAAGAGCCGATGCCGGGGCGCTGTGCGCCGGATTCCCTTGATAGACAAAGAGCACGGAGAGGTTGGCCTTGCCGGACGCCAATCGCTGCGGTGCCTCCGCCAGCGACCCGAGAGGCGATGCCCCCTTGGGCTTGGACGGTGTTGGCTGAGGCTGAGGCCATTTGATGGTACGGGGCAGGCATACGCCACCGGGACGCTCGATATTTCCCGTGATGACCGCCAGCAAAAAGACGGCGCGCGTTGAATCGTACCCCTGAGGTGTACCCGATACTCCGCGATAGGCGTAAAGGCAGCCGGTCCTCGCTGTCGCGAATTCCACCGCAATCCTTCTGATCTTCTCGGCAGGGACACCGGTTATGCCGGACATTCTTTCCGGTGAAAAAGGCGCGAGATTCTCCTTGAGCGCAGCAGGGGTGAGATCGGTCCATCGGGCCAGGAAATCTCTGTCAATCAGATTTTCCTCGACCAGCGCGTGAGCCATTGCAAGGGCAAGCAGGCCGTCGGTGCCGGGCCTCAGGGGGATCCACTCATCGGAACGCCCGGCAGTATTAGTCAGGCGCACGTCGAAAGTTACCAGTTTTGCTTTTCGCTCCGAACGGCTGTCCGCTATCGGCTTGTTGAAGGCGTTGTGGGTTTCAAAAATGTTCGACCCGAAATTTATTATATAATCGGTGTTGCTAAAGTCCGGTATCATCGCGTCTTCGCCCCAGGTAGCCTTAAGAGCCGCCCGAAGATTTGCGCTGCCAGGGTATCGGGCGTCGATGATAGAAGGTGACCCGATGGTGTCCATGAATCGACCCGGTGCTCCGCCGCTGTGGTCTTTGCCGAGATAAAACCCGACTTTTTCAGGGTGGCCGCCGACAATGGCCTGATAGACATGGTTGGCGATGTCGCCGACTGCCTTCTCCCAGGAAACAACCTCCCATCTCCCTTCTCCGCGCTTGCCAAGCCTCTTGAGAGGTTTCACAATACG
>JAOUDF010000155.1 GCA_029859385.1 Nitrospirota bacterium | reverse complement strand
GATATGAACTCAACAACAGCGAGGATGAAATCCTCCGGTTTGTTAAGCGAATAGAGTATTTCGTTCTTGGTTACTGTGATTGTCGCAGCGCCACTTACCCGCCCTTTTACTTCGAGAAACCTTAGCTGCCCTGTGCTAGAATCCCGGCTTTCGATGTCGTAGCCAAGCTTCTCATGTTCGCGGTCTATGGGTTCAAACCCCAACTGCTGTTCGACTTCCATCACGATGGCACGGGCGCGGGCTGCAGATGCCTGAGTATCTGCCGGCATCCCCGCAGAGGGTATTTGACGGCCGCCGAGCTTCGCGATCAGGCCTATCGGTACGACGACAAGGCCACCCAGTACCACGGGCGGTAATGCCGAAATCTGACTTTCGAGGTCGAGCTGCTCCATGCGCTTCTGTAGTCGCGCCTGCAGTTCATCAGCCCGCTTCCTGGCTTCCTGAGAATTGAGACGAGCGTTAACTCTTCCGGCTTGCTCCTGGTGCTTTAATTCTTCTGCACGGTGATCCCAGTAGCTGATTTCTTTCGTCAGCCGCTCCTTCACCGCTGCGCGGGTCTTTTCCGCCCATGCAATGCGCCGCTCACGGACTTCTTTCAGGTGAAGGGGAACTACGTCAGCGATAGCATGTGCCTGAGCCTTCTGTTCGAGGCTACTGGTAATCCAGGCTGACTCGGGGCACTCCAGGATTGCCTGCACTTCGGCTTCGCCCTCCTTCAAAGGTCGGTAGTCGAGGTATGGAGCATAGTGGATATGGCGAGTATGGCCTTCTGCATCTATCTCAACATAGAGCATCTGTTTCGATATAGTGCGCCGCTCCCCCATGCGGGTAATGCTTGCGTCCTGAATTGCATGTTCCAGATAGAAGAGCACACGAGGTACTGTTCCATTATCTTTCTCATCTACAAGCACGGTACCGCGGCGCAAGAGGTCGCGGTTGCGCTCAAGAGTCAGGTCGGTGACTGAATCGAGCAAGGGGTATCCGGGACAGACAAATGCCGCCATAGGTTGACCATGGGGTGCTATAAGCGACTTTTCGAAGGTAATGCGTTCATATTTATGCTGCACCGGTTCACCGACGCCGATCAAACGGTCACGGTTGCGAACCGGCGCGGGGACGTTAGTAATCTCATAGCGTCGCGGCTCTCGTTGCCGAAGGATGCCACCAAGGCGTTTGAAGGCCTCAAGAAAGAACGACTCTATGTAGTGCGGCTGCAGACGTCGAGTCTCTGCCCGCTCCATGTCGTCTCGTACGCGCTGCACTCGGCTTATATCCATAGTGTCATGTACAAGCGCGTGCTCATCAAGTAGGTCCTGAATCCTGGCTTGATTGACTGCGGCGACAATAACCTCCGTCAGGTGTGCCTGGACTTCAGGCCTCTCGCCATAACGGATGGCCTCTATCATCAGGTCGCGCAGAGGTTTGCCTTCGAAATGAAGCTTGCCCAGCACATCGAACACTTGCCCACCAAGTGCCTTGCGGGCCTCTTCAAGTTTTTCAAGAAGCGTGCGATAGACATCTCCTTCACGTGTCTCGTCGGCGAGCAGGTTCCATAAATGACAAACCTCTGACTGGCCGATTCTGTGGATACGGCCGAAACGCTGTTCGAGGCGGTTAGGATTCCATGGTAGATCGTAGTTGACCATCAGGTGAGCGCGTTGAAGATTGATACCTTCGCCGGCAGCATCAGTGGCCACCAGAACTTGCACATCAGGGTTGTGTTTGAAGGCCTCCTGCGCCTTGGCTCGTTCTTCCCTACCCATGCCGCCATGGATGATAACCACGGCTTCGTTACGCCCCAGTAACGTTCTTATGCGGTTTTCCAGATAGCTTAGGGTATCGCGGTGCTCTGTGAATATTACGAGTTTCTGCCGGGGTGATGCGACAGGTTTATGGACTTCACCCGAACTGTAAGGCTCACCGGATTCGGCCACACGGGGCTCGATAGCTGCGGATGTGAAAATATCGGAGAGAAGGTTCGCCAATTCGCGCCACTTTCTATCTTCTCCGCTTCTACGGACAGCAGCGGCAAGCGATTCAAGTCGTAACAGTGTCTCAATCTCTTTCTTTAGTTCCACAATTGTACAAGCTGCGGTAGCTTGATCGAGAACCTCCTCTTCGGCGGTTTCGACCTCATTCTCAGGCGCATCCTCAAGGTCCTCGACATCCTCAGAGTCGAGCACTATCTGGGGAATGTCAATTGTCCGTGTCGCGGCACCGCGCTGTAGCAATTCAATCTCTCGAAGCCGCTTTTCGAGGCGCTCACGCCGTCGCCGGAGCGACTGGTAAATTGCTTCTGGTGATGATGCCAGCCGCCGTTGCAGGATAGTCAAGGCAAATCCTACTGTACCCACCTGTTTATCGTTCTGCAATGCTTCAGCACGATTAAATTCCTCTCGTACGTAGTCGGTTACTTCCTTGTAAAGCCGCGCCTCGGCGTCAGACAGACGGTAGGGTACTGTATAGGCGATACGCTCTGGAAAGAGTCGTTTGCCATCAAATTTGAGGAGTTTTTCCTTTACCATTCGGCGCATGAGATCGGAGACATCCGCCTGGTGCACGCCATCCCGGAAACGGCCCTCAAATCGGTCGCCGTCCAGGAGTGCCATGAAAAGCTGGAAGTCTTCCTCCTTGCCGTTGTGTGGGGTGGCGGTCATCAGCAGAAAGTGCCGCGTTAATTCGGCAAGTAGTTGACCTAACCGATAACGTTTTGTGTACTTGATCTCGCCACCAAAGAAAGTAGCGGAAAGTTTATGTGCCTCGTCGCAGACAATGAGATCCCAACGGCAGTCGGGTGCCCTCAGCTTTTGCTGCACATCCTCATTGCGCGATAGTTTGTCGAGCCTGGCAATGACGAGATTATTTTCCATAAACCAGTTGCCCGTCCGTGCTGCCTCTAGCTTATCGTTGGTCATTATTTCAAAGGGGAGTTGGAAGCGCCGGTTGAGTTCATCCTGCCACTGTTCGGCTAGGCTCCCCGGGCACACGATGAGGCAGCGGTTAAGGTCTCCCCGAGCGATTAGCTCCTTTATGAAAAGACCCGCCATAATTGTCTTTCCCGCGCCGGGATCGTCAGCCAGTAGAAAGCGGAGTGGTTGACGCGGAAGCATTGCCTCATATACAGCGGTAATCTGATGAGGTAACGGCTCAATAATTGAAGTATGTACTGCAAGCACTGGATCGAAAAGGTGCGCCAGGCGTATTCGATGAGCCTCGGAGATCAGCCGGAATAGTGCTCCGTCGCCATCAAAGCTCCAGGGCCTGCCAATATCGACAACTTCGAGTCGCGGTTCGTCGTGACGATAAAGAATTTCATTCGCCACTCGACCATTAGTATCCTTGTAGGTCAGTTCAAGAGCCTCAGACCCGAACCATTGAACAGCGACCACAGTGACCATGCTGTCCGGCAAAATCCCGCGAATCGTTGTATTCGGTGTAAGATCTTCAAGTTTGAGCATTAGCGATCCCTCAGATATTTGCTATCGAAATGCTGCAACAACAGTTTTTACCGCTTTCTATTGCCGTCCATTTTTATCCAAGCACGTCCAACTTGCAAGAGAATTTGCTCAACAAATAAGAGATTGCAATATATTATAGGGCTTATTCTTATGCGGTCAGATCGACTGCCGTCGCCAAGCCAAGTTCGATGGAGCAAAAAGCGGGCACCCTACCCGCTTGGCCTGGTATATCATAGGGGTGCTAAGGGAGGCGCAGAATGAAGAAGAGAGGCGATGAAGAGTTCGGTAATGTCTCCAATCTGATTGACGAGTGGCTACAGAGCGATCCCATACTATCGGGAAAGGACGCGAAGGATGCTTTTGAGGAAGGACTCCGCCCTTTCTGTAAAGACCCACTGAGAGACCTGAAAGAAAAGGTTTTGAAGAGTTTACAGAACGATGAAGAGTTTGAAAATATATCCAAGCTGATTTACAGGTTGATCGCCGAGTGGAAGCGCCTTGGCGACCCTGATGTGCCGGAACTTGAATTGATCTTGGAGAACCTTTCCCTAATCCGCGCCAGCGTGAAGTCTAAGATTCTGGCCGCCGCTATTGTCAGGGCACTCGACGTGCAGACGGAAACTGATCTGGACGGTTGGTACAGAATAAGAGCGGCGTGCAATCAAGCGCTGCGCCTCGAACCTGATTTCAGCGACTTGGAAAACCTGCTGCACGTAGTCAAGACACGCATCCACGAGTTGGAGCTTGCCGAAGAGGATACCCGCAGGCAGGAGCTATTTGAGTTGGCAGTGCACGGTAACGCCTTCAGGCAGGGTAGCAAGCAATCACGACAGGACGCACTAGGAGAAGTTCTTGAGAGGGTCGTCAAGGAGTACTTTTCTCAACATGATAAGCTGCCTCAATGGAAAGAGGTGGTCGACCGACTTGAGACCCTTGCGAGTATGAAGCACGAAGTCATTCAGGAAGTCGATATTGAAGCAGAGTTCATTTACTGGCGGCGTAAAGGAGGTATGGAGGAGAAAACCGCCTTCGAGCAGTTGCGAGAGAGATTAACCCCTATCCGCAAAAAAAATTCTAAATCAAAATTCCGAGTTATCGATTAGCCCGGAATCGGGTTTTGTAGGATTGCCTCATACCTTAACCAACGGAGGCAATCACTATGAAACAAAGTGGATCACTCCCCGAAACCGGCTATGTCCGGCTACCTCAAATTGTCGGCACTCCCGCCGACCCCACAGCACAACCACCCAAGCCAGCAACCCCTGGCGTCATCCCGGTTTCCAAGAGCACTTGGTGGCTCTGGGTGAAGACCGGCAAGGCCCCTAAACCTGTCAAGTTGTCGGAGCGCTGTACTGCGTGGAAGGTTCAGGATATAAGAGAGTTCATCGAACGCCTTGCAGTACTGGGAGGCTGAAGATGAACGCAAGAGAAGATATCTCTCGTCCCGTCGACTTAAATAATACCCATAGGCCCGCACCGTCTGGCCAGATATTACTCAGATTTGACAATAGCCGGCAAAAACCAACTATCCAGATACTGTGTAACGACGAAGCTGATCAACATTGGCTCCAACGGCAGGCCACACGATTAGCGTTGCTATTTGACGGAGATCTCCAGTGAGAGCGCGCAACATTAAGCCCGGTTATTTCAAGAATGAAGTCCTCGGGACCATCGATCCGCTGGCACAATTGCTTTTCGCCGGCCTGTGGTGCCTTGCCGACAGAGATGGGCGACTAGAAGATCGGCCTATGCGTATTCGGGGAGAGGTATTCCCATATAGGAATGTTGACGTGAATGGCCTGTTGACGCTCCTTGCTGATGCCGGTTTGATTATTCGCTACTCTGCTGGGCAAGGAAATTATCTGGAGGTCGTGAAATTCAAAGAGCACCAGAATCCTCACCCGCACGAAGCCAAAAGCAAGATTCCAGAAAGAAATCAATGTCATGGCATGTCGTTACATGTAACTAAATGTACTGCTGATTCTCTGATTCCTGATTCTCTGATTCTTAAAGATATTGAGGTGGACGCAAAAACTTGTCCGCCTCCCCTTGGGAAGAAAGGGAAAGGTAAGCCCAGACCTCCTTCAGGCAATCACCAAATATTTATCGCCTGGTGGTGCCGCACCTACAGGCTAAAGCACGAGGAACCCTACATGTTTGACGGGAAGAAAGATGGCAGGCATGTATCAGATATTCTAAAGACCTTTTCCTTAGAGGAGGCAACACTCAAGGCGTGTGATTTCCTGATGAGCGAGGACCCTTTTTACAAGGGCAAGCACGACCTCGGTACGTTTAGGTGTCATGTCAATAAATTTCACGCACCCGACGATGGAATTCAGGACAGACTCCGGAAGGAGGGAATAATACCAATGGATTGGGGCAACTCACAATCGTGGCTTCAGGAGACGACGAATGGCGGCTGAACTAGAGAACATCCGCAACTTCGCAGACCGGCAGGAACAATACCGGGAATACATCATGGGCATTCAA
>JAOUDF010000154.1 GCA_029859385.1 Nitrospirota bacterium | reverse complement strand
CGGATTTTTTATTCCGTTTTTCAAGCCTTGAAATGGTGCAGTGGCTTTGTTATAGTGAGTTCAGGGATAACTGATTCCCCTGTCGTGCTCGTGATAGGTTGTGGCATTCGATCCAACATTTACAGAAAGGGCTTCAGGTAGTGACGATGTGTGCTTGCCCGCGTGGCGTAGCCTGATTCCTCACCCGGAAAGTCCACCCTTGGATACCAAGGTTTCAATGTTGCAATCACACGGCACCGACGGGGGCTTTATATTATTATAAGGTCTCGGCTTGGGAACTGAGTTACAGAAGGTAGTAATCACCGTTATCGGTGTTGACAGGGTCGGGATCGTCGCTTCCATATCATCCATTCTGGCTGAGTCGGGCGCTAACATCATTGACATCAGTCAGACCATAATGGGTGATCTTTTTGCGATGGTTATGATGATCGATATCTCAAAGGCATCGGTCGAGTTCAAGGCGCTTAAGGAGCGTCTTGAGCAAGAGGGCTCCCGGTTGGGAGTCGAGGTGAAGGCCCAGCATGAACAGATTTTCCGTTATATGCACCGGGTGTAACGGCAATGCGCTTTGCTATTGAGGAGATCCTCGAAACCATCCAGATGATCGGGACGTCGCGTCTCGATATCAGGACGGTAACCCTTGGGGTCAATCTCTTTGATTGCAGCGACCGTGACGGTGAAGTCGCCGGAGAAAAGGCATACCGGAAGCTGCTTCGGCTTGGGAAAAACCTGTGCACGGTGACCTCGGACATCGAGACCGAGTTCGGCATACCTATCGTCAATACCCGCCTTTCTGTTTCCCCCGTTTCATGGATCGTCAGCAGTAACAACCCTGAAGATTACGTCCGTTTCGTAAAGTGGCTCGACAGGGCCGCGGAAGAGCTGGGCGTGAACTTCATCGGCGGCTATTCCGCCATGGTGCAAAAGGGGTTCTCCACGGGCGATCGCGCCCTGATTGAGAGCATCCCCGAGGCCCTTTCCCGGACGGAAAGGGTATGCAGTTCGATAAACGTGGCCTCGACGAGGGCCGGTATCAACATGGACGCCGTGCTTCTCATGGGGCATATCATCAAGCGGTGCGCCGAGGCCACGGCTGACAAGGACGGCCTCGCCTGCGCCAAACTGGTGGTCTTCGCCAACGCGGTGGAAGACAACCCCTTCATGGCGGGGTCTTTTCACGGTTCGGGCGAGCCGGAATGTGTGATCAACATCGGGGTCAGCGGCCCCGGCGTGGTGAAGGACGCGATAAAGAAGCTGGGAGATGGCAACCTCGGCGATATCGCGGAAGTGATAAAAAGGACGAGTTTCAAGATTACCCGGATGGGGGAGCTGGTCGGAAACGAGATATCGAAGCGCCTTGGGATCCCCTTTGGCGTGGTCGATGTCTCCCTTGCGCCGACTCCCGCGGTTGGCGACAGTGTAGCGGAAATTCTGGAGGAAATGGGTCTGGAGGCATGCGGGGGGCACGGCAGTACGGCGGCCCTTGCCATGCTGGTTGATGCGGTAAAGAAGGGGGGCTGTTTTGCTTCCTCTTCTGTTGGTGGGCTGAGTGGGGCCTTTATTCCGGTGAGCGAGGATGCGGCAATGATCCGGGCGGCGGAAGAAAAGGTGATCACGCTTGACAAACTTGAGGCTATGACATCTGTCTGTTCTGTAGGTCTGGATATGATTGCGATACCCGGCGATACCAGCGCCGAGGTGATTGCCGGCATTATTGCCGATGAAGCTGCCATTGGGATGATAAATCACAAGACCACCGGTGTACGGATAATTCCCGCGCCGGGCAAGACGGTCGGTGATTACGTGGAGTTCGGCGGACTCCTCGGCCGAGCACCCGTGATGGCGGTAAACAGCGCCAACCCTGCCGCGTTTGTCCGGCGGGGCGGAAGGATCCCGGCGCCTATCCACAGCCTCAAGAACTAGTCTCATTTTCAAGCTGTCCTGCTTTTCCCACCGTTTTCCGTATCAATTCTCTTGCAACATTTTTATGTGAGGGCGTGAAATGCCTTCGTCCCGGGTACGTGCGCAATCGGGCGATCTTTTCGAGGGGTTGAGCCAGGGGCCTCCGCCGGAGGCGCCACTGGCGTGGCGGATGCAGCCGCGTACCCTCGATGAGTTTGCAGGGCAGCGTCACCTGCTCGGCGACGGGCGTCTGCTGCGGCGGGCGATCGAGGCCGACAGGCTGTCGTCGCTCATCCTCTACGGCCCTCCCGGCTGCGGGAAGACCGCGCTGGCGTACCTGGTCGCAAGGCTGACCAGGGGGAAGTTCAGGGCGTTGAACGCGGTGACGGCAGGAGTGGCCGATATCCGTGAGGTGGTCGCCGAGGTTGAGCGGACCGGGACGAAGACGATTCTCTTCGTCGACGAGATCCACCGGTTCAACAAGGTCCAGCAGGACGCCCTGTTGCCCGAGGTGGAAGAGGGGAAGATAATCCTCATCGGCGCATCGACGGAGAATCCGTTCTTTGCGCTGGTCCCGGCGTTGTCGTCGCGGTCGCTTATCTGCCGGTTCAACCCGTTGTCGCGGGATGAGCTGCGTACTGTGGCGCTGGCGGCGGTTAATGACAGCGAGCGGGGGCTGGGGAAGTTGAAGGTGAACCTCCTTCCCGAGGCGCTGGAGCATCTGTTAAGCGGCTGCGAAGGGGATGCCCGGAGGCTTCTCAATGCCCTGGAGACCGGGGTGGTCACGACGCCGCCTTCCGAAGACGGGTCGATCGTATTCGACCTGGCTGTGGCTGAAGAATCGGTCCAGACCAAGGCGCTGGTCTATGGCGATGACGAGCATTATGACGTCATCTCGGCCTTTATCAAGAGCATCCGGGGGTCGGACCCTGACGCGGCGGTGTACTGGATGGCGCGGATGATCGAGGCGGGAGAGGACCCGCTCTTCATTGCCCGGCGGATAGTGATCAGCGCCTCGGAGGATATCGGAAACGCAGACCCACACGCTTTGCCGGTTGCAGTGGCTGCCATGCAGGCCCTGGAAAGGTTGGGGATGCCGGAGGGAAGAATTCCTTTGGCCCAGGCGGTGACCTATCTCGCTTCGGCGCCCAAGAGCAATGCGGCATACAATGCCATCAATGCGGCGTTGTCCGACGTGAAGGAGAAACCGGTGCTTTCAGTGCCGCCTCATCTGCGGGACGCCCACTACAAAGGGGCGGACCGGCTGGGGCATGGCAAGGGGTACCAATACCCCCATGATTATCCGGGGCATTTTGTGGAACAGGCGTATCTGCCGGAGAAGCGCCGCTACTATGAGCCCTCTGACCAGGGGGCGGAGGCGGCCATCAGAGATCGTCTGAAGAGATTAAAGGGTGATGTCGAGGGTTGATTTCAAATCCTCTTATTGTGTTAATTGGGTGAGCCTTCAAGGCTCTTTATTCTGGGGGAGGTGTTTAAAATTAGTATCATAGCGGAACTAATTTTAGCAGTAATTGTAGGTCTGGGGGCAGGTATCGGCATTGGCTCCTGGATGAAGGCGAAGGCGACGGAAGGGAAGGTGCGCGATGCGGAGGCACAGGCGCAGCGCATTATCCAGGATGCTGAAAAGGAGGCTGAAAACAAGTGCAAGTCGGCGTTGCTCGAGCTGAAGGACAAGTTCTACCAGACGCAGGTAGAGTTCGAGAAGGAGATGAAAGACCGTCGGAACGAGCTCAACAACATCGAAAAAAGGCTCCTTCAGCGGGAAGAGCACCACGACAAGAAGCTTGACCAGCTCGACAAGCGCGAGGCCGAGATGGGGAACAGGGAGAAGACCCTGAAATCCCGTGAGACGGCCATGGCCGAAAAGGAGGTCAGGTTCGATGAAGGACTCCGTCAGCAGAAGGAGATGCTGGAGCGCATTGCGGGCATGGGCGCCGAAGAGGCCAAACGGGAGCTGATGCTCCGGGTTGAGGAGGAGGCGAAGCTCGATGTCGCCCGCATGGTCAAGCGGATCGAGGAAGAGTCGAAGGAGACGGCGGAGCGGAAGGCCAAGGAGCTGATCGCCCTGGCGGTCCAGCGTTACGCCAGCGACTACGTGGCCGAGACTACCGTGTCGGTAGTGGCAATCCCCTCCGACGAGATGAAGGGGAGGATCATCGGACGCGAGGGCAGGAATATTCGTGCCCTGGAAGGTGCAACGGGGGTCGACCTGATTATCGACGACACCCCCGAGGCGGTGGTTATTTCCGGCCACGACCCTGTGCGCAGGGAGATTGCCAAACGGGCCATCGAGCGGCTGGCTTCGGACGGACGGATCCACCCGACGAGAATCGAAGAGGTGGTAGAGAAGGTCCGCAAGGAGATCGATACCACCATCCGTGAGGAAGGTGAAAAGGCGATCTTCGACCTGGCGCTGGGCGGCATTCATCAGGAGACGATGAAGCTCCTCGGTAGATTGCGGTTCCGCACCAGCTATGGCCAGAACGTGCTGATGCACTCTCGCGAAGTAGCGTTCATCGCGGGGATCATGGCGGCGGAGCTGGGGGTGGATGTCAAGATGGCCAAACGGGCCGGTCTTCTCCACGACATCGGCAAGGCGGTGGACCACGAGGTGGAAGGGACTCACTCATCCATCGGCGCGGAGCTGGCGAAGAAGTACGGGGAGCCGGCAAAGGTGATCAATGCCATCCTCTCCCATCACGGCGATGAAGAAGCCAGCTGCGTGGAATCAGTCTTGGTAGCTGCGGCGGACGCCCTTTCCGCTGCCCGTCCCGGCGCACGCCGGGAGACGCTGGAAAGCTACATCAAGCGCCTGGAGAAACTGGAGCAGGTGGCCCACTCCTTCAAAGGGGTGGAGAAGGCCTATGCTATTCAGGCCGGTCGTGAAATCCGCGTCATTGTTAAGCCCGAGGATATGGATGACGCCCTTTCGGCCCAGATCTCCCGCGAGATGGCCAAGAAGATCGAGAAGGAGCTGACCTATCCGGGGCAGATCAAGGTGACGGTGGTGCGGGAAAGCCGCTTTGTCGAGTATGCGAAATAGGCGCTCATGAAGATACTGTTCATAGGCGACATCATCGGCGAGCCGGGCAGAAACACGGTTGCCCGGCTTCTCCCCCAGGTTCGATCGCAACACGATATCGAGATGGTCATCGCCAACGGGGAGAATGCCGCGGCGGGATTCGGCATAACGCCGAAGATCGCCGAGGACCTCTTCGAACTGGGAATCGACGTCATCACCTCGGGGAACCATATATGGGACAAGAAGGAGGTCATGGAGTACCTTGGCCGGGAACCACGCCTTCTGAGGCCGGCCAACTACCCCGGCGGCGCGCCCGGAGTCGGCAGCTATGTCTGGGAGGCCGACAGCGGTGAGCGGGTCGGCGTCCTCAACCTCTCGGGCCGGGTCTTCATGACCCCCATCGACTGCCCTTTTCAGGTCGGCAAGAAAGAGGTGGCTAAACTTCGGGAAAAAAGCGATATCGTCATTGTCGACTTTCACGCCGAGGCGACCTCGGAAAAGGTCGCCTTTGGCTGGTACATTGACGGACAGGTGACGGCGGTCATAGGGACCCACACCCATGTGCAGACGGCGGACGAACGGATACTGCCGAACGGCACCGCCTGCATCACCGACGTCGGTATGACTGGCCCATCGGATTCCGTCATCGGGATCAAGACAGAGACAGCTATTGAAAAATTCCTCACGGGAACCCCCAAGCGTTTTGAGATCGCCAAGGGGCCTACGGTCTTCAATGCCGTCGTGATAACGGTGGACGGCAAATACGGCACTGCAAAGAAGATAGAGCGTATCAATATTAAAGACTGAGATAGCACGAGGAAGCGTGATGAGCCTCCGTCCCATCCTCACCGTCTCGCAGTTGACCGCCCAGATCAAGGATTGCCTCGAAGGGGGGTTCCCCGACATCTGGGTGGAGGGCGAGCTTTCCAACTACAAATCCCAGCCTTCGGGCCATACCTATTTTACCCTCAAGGATGCCGGTGGTTCGATCCGAGGGGTTATCTTCCGCTCCTACAGCCGGTTTCTCAAGTTTCAGCCCCGTG
>JAOUDF010000015.1 GCA_029859385.1 Nitrospirota bacterium | reverse complement strand
ATAAGAGGAGGCAATAAATAGCAGGCAAGACAACGCGCGTTTGCTGGTTGAGCATTTTCCCTCTCCGTTAATTATGGTTGGTTTATTTGCGGCATGGCGCGGAGAGTAATCCTCCGAGAGTGCCGGCTGGATGCCGCATATGCAGTAGGCAGGATATATATAACGTCCCATCACGTCAATATGAATAATTTATTTACGCGGATACCTTTGTCCTCTTAACACTTTTACGAGTGATACTGCAGGATCGTGGATGCCCCGGCGAAACTGAAAACGATTAGTCAGTCTCTTCTTTCCCGAGATGACACCCCGGTTCATACCTCCCTGGAGCTATTATGCAGCCAGGGTCGAGAGCTTTTTTTATTCTCCGCACGGTATCCCAATAAGAGCCTTCTTGCTCCGTGGCCAGTTCCATGGAATGGACCCCCAGCCGGTACGGCAGAAAGCCTTCTCTCTGGCCGGCTTCAAACAGGTTTTTGAAGCACTCCTGCGCCTTTACCGCCTCATCGAGGTTGTTTTTGCTGAACAACAGCGGAACTGTGCTGTCAAAGCAGCGGTCCGATACGCTGGTTAATGTGATAAGCGGGTCCAGGCCATACGAAGGGCAGATGTTTTTTACCATTTCCACGTAGCAGCGGACCCGTTCCGGGACCATGGGCACAAGAGGGGCGTACCAGATCAGTCCGCAGCCGTCTCTCGCGGGGTCATGGTCCATGCCTTGGCGAGGTAAACTGCCTGATTTCCAGTAGGCCAGAGGTAGTGCAATTTCGCTGGGATGTCCTTCCATTATATTGAGGGTGGCGTCAAGCCTTTCAGCCATCATTGAGAGCTTGCCCGAAAGAGGGAGTTGCCGGGGGATTATCCCGAGAAGGCCCTTGCCTCGCCGCAATGATGCGGAGTCGAGAAAAACCAGCCGTTGTACGTAAGGCCTCAGTTTCCCTTTAATTACAGACCTGGCGGCACTGACGATCTTTTTCTCGCCGTAAAGGGCGCCCACACCTGTCCAGGCAGTTACCTGGTATTCGCGTGCCAGTCTTGTGACGGTTTCTGTAGGGATGGCGCCTGTCAGCCCCGTCTCACGGCTCGGGTGAGGTACAAGCATGGAAAGTACTCGCTGAGGGTTCATGAGGTTGATTGACCCGCTGATTCCCGTCGTCGCCCGCAATGCTTCACGAACAGCGCCTACCGCTGACTCAAGCCCGTTGTCGGCGACGACCGAAAAGAAGAAGGTCTGGATCGTTTCAGGTCTTCTGGCCAGAGCAATAGTCATTTTAGTGACTATGCCAAAGGAACCTTGAGAAAAGAGACCGTCAAGATAAGGCCCCAATCCCCATTTGTAGGCTTGGTCAACGGCTTCGCCTCCTAGCCCGGTAAGGGCTGGACGATAAATGCTCCCATCTGCCAGAACGGCCTCCAGGGAAGTTACGGCGGTAAAGTGATCCGTATAGGGGGTAATGCCGTAACCGCGTTCCAGCGCATTCCCCACCAGGCTGCAGTTGGGGCCGGCGCCGGTTACCGGTACCAGGAAATCCAGACCTCGTTCTTCAAGATAGTCGTTTAATATCCTCTGCGTAACCCCGGGTTCAAGGGTGACCAGACCAAGATTCTCGTCCATGTCCATGATTCTGTTCATGCGCGACAGATCAACGACGACACACCCGTCGACCACCGGATTGGCTGTGCCGTAACCCCAGTTGCGGCCCGTGCTTATGGGGTACAGCGGTACTTTGTATGTAGCGGCTATTTTTACCAGGGCAACAACCTGCTCTTGAGAGGTTGGAAGCAGCGCGGCGGGGATTGAGCGTTGAACCGGCGTGGTGCAGGCGCCGTACTGGATGGCGGCAGGTTCCCCCACCAGCATGCTATTGTCTCCGAGCAGACAATGCCACTCGTTCAGGGCGCTTGGCAGGTTTTTGCTCTTGCTTGTCATGGATTAAGCCTGTCTGGAAAAAGAGGAACTCGTGAGAACGGGCAGGGCAAGCCTCCTTAGTAATAGCCCGACGCCACCCCAAAGAGTAATAAACCAGAGTGGCACCCCTCCCCATGGATCGCCTGGATAATGCCATTCTCCGCTCAGCACGCCGGTATATTCAATGGTCGCACCGAGGAATACCATATACCCTGTGTAGGCAATGTCAAGACGTTCGTGGAAGAAGAAAAGCCCGAGTGCCAGTAGTATGGCCGTGACGAGAAGCAGAATATGCTGGTCTGATATTACGCTGAAGGCGACCACATAACCTAGGGCAACCAGCCCTGCCTTTGTTCGGGGTCCCGTGGGAAGTGGGCCGTCCACCATGCGCCATGTGTGAACCAGATAAAAGCCCCACATGGCCAGCTCGTACCAGGGCATGCCCAGGAAATCGGGATGGTTGAATATAAAAACGCCCTGTTTTAACGACAGGGCATTCATGATGGTGAAGAAGATGCAGGCGATGAAGAAAAGGATGGCCTCTTCCCTGGATATACGCTTGAAGGTCAAGGCCCACAATATTGGAAAAGCCAGGGCCTTGCCCAAGCTCGTGGGGACCCATGTTAAAATAACAAGCGTCCCGATGAGTTGTATTATCAGGAGTATTCGAAAGTTCATTCTAGTTGAAGAAGCTGTAGTGGTCGATGAGGTCTCCATGAACTGGAGGGTAGCATAGGCGGGGGGCTTGACGCAAAAAAAATGGCCCCGTAAAACGGGGCCATTGATTCAGTCTTTTATCCCTGTAGAGAGATCGATTACGCCTTGCGACGACGAGCCATCAGGCCGGCGCCAACCAGGCCCATGCCAAGCAGCAGCATGGTGGAAGGCTCGGGCACTACATAGGCCCTGGCAGGGTCGGTGCTGTCTGCGCCGAAGATCTGCCGGCCAAGATCGTCCCAAGAATGTGAGCCAGTGCTCTCATAGATGTTCCTGAACTTGAGGTCGGCATTAGCCAGGCCATTCTGCACAGGGAAGTAATTCCCGTCCAGTATGTCTGCCCATGCACCGTCAAGTTCATCGACAATGCCATCACCGTTTACGTCGACAACATTGCCGAACGAGTTGGCAAAGCCAGTGAAGCCGCCTGCTGTCGGTATTGCCGTTCCGGTAACGCTGGTTACAAGGTCGCCAGCGATAATGGCACCATTGTAGAACGCAATCCTGGCAAGCAGAACACCATCGGTGAAGTTGTTGAACGAGCTTACACCGGTTCTGTCAGCGGCAGACGCTGCTGCCATGTCGGCATCCGGGGTATCATCGTAGTACAGGTCGATAAAGCCGCCAGTGCTGTTGAAGGCAGTCGCGCTGGGGGTACCGGCGGTAAGTCCGTAGAACATAGCGGTTATTTCCGCATTGCCATCACCGTCCGTCCAGAGAGGATTGCCAGTGGGCGGAAAGTTGTAAGGGTCGGAGCCATTGTTGCCGGCAGATACGGTTGATATCAGGGCAACGCCCCAGTTTACCTCAGGGCCAGCCAGATTCAACTGCTCCTTGTTGTCGAACTTGATATAAAGCGGACCAAGCGGAGGCATCCATGTGGCTGCCTGTGCAACACTGGTACCACACATTGTTACTGCGGCAAGAGCTACCGCAATAGCACCTACTTTCTTCATGAAACCTTTTTTCATAATTTTCACCCCCTTTCCATTTTGTTTTTTATCAACAGTCATCTTCTTCATTGTGTACCTCCTTTGCAAATTCCCTGATCTTCTGTTTGGCTATCTGTGGTTCAATGTCTTGGCCATTAGGTAGCAATCGTTATGCCAATTTATATAGCATTGAAATACAAGGGTTAATCTCTGGGGTCGTGATGAGAGTGGTCAGGGTTTGTAAAGAATCCCGACACTTTCAGGCAGGAAAACTTTACACTTCTCAATCGCAGGCAGGCGATAATGGAACTGTCTCTATATAATGATGTCGTTACCGGGCAAGAGGTGTCAAAATGGATGGGATTTGGCGATCGTATAGCCGAAGGGTCAGGCTGCTCGCCGAAACATATTGTGTACTTGACATTCTGTGTCAGTAGTCTACATATATAGATACTATGCTCGAATTCAGAAAGATCACCAAAAAAGAAGAGCTGCAGGAAGTCTTCAAGCTGAGATACAAAGTCTACTGTGACGAGTGGGGCTTTGAGCGGCCGGAAGACCATCCTGCCGGCATTGAGCAGGATGAATTTGACGAGCACTCCCTGCATTTTGTCGCCACCAAGGAGCAGATAATCGGTACTGTAAGAATAATCCTCCCCTCGGATCGAGGATTCCCGATCCTTCAGCACAGCGAGATTAGTGCCGATCTTTCACATCTCGATTGGCAAAAGGTTGGAGAGATATCCCGGCTTGCCATCAGCAAGGATTTCCGGCGAAGGGCGGAGGACCGCTTTATTTATGAGGGGAATGGCGTTGAGCCGCCCCCAATTACCGAGGAGAATGAAAAGCGGCGACGGCATGAGATTGTCGTCGGCCTCTATAAGGCCCTATATATAGAAAGCAAAAAAATCGGGCTTACCCACTGGATAGGCGTCATGGCCAGGGGGCTCTGCCTTCTGCTCAGGCGTATGGGAATAGCCTTTGTGCCCATTGGGCCCGAGGTCGATTACCATGGCCCCAGAACGCCGTATCTTGCCTCAATCGATGAGATAGAGCGGGAAGTCGCCCGCGCCAACCCGGAGCTCTTCCGGGAAGCAATGGAAGAGCTCAAGATGGCGGGCGTGCCTCGCCCGTCCGCATAATTTCCAATTTCTTAATATATGTTGTTTGGTGTGCTGCGAATGCGGCTTCCTTTGTCAGGGCGCTGTGTCCCCTAAGGAGGCACCTCTGTGCTGTTGTGTCTTTGGAAAGAGTTGGTGAGACGAAAAGTATTTTCTTTAGGGGAATTGTGTGTCAAAATGGAGCAAATGAAGGGCGGCTGATTTGAAGTGCTAGCGTTAAATTATGTAAAATCAATAAGATGTGATGATGGTGTAAATGTTGCTTGGTTTTCGCAGCTTGTGCCGTATGCGACACCATGGCTAATATCCGTAAAAACAAGGCCGATACTGGAGCTATTGTCTAATTAAGGAGGGAATTCCATTGACCAGAAATCTCCCGGTATTTTTAGTGGCGCTGTGCGTTGTAGTGGCATTGGGGTGTTCAGGAAAGCCGAAAGAGGAGCTTGTCAAGGAAGGCGTTGCTCAAATGGAGGCCGATAACGCAAAAGGGGCGGTCGTCCTCTTCAAGAGCGCGTTGGAAAAAGACCAGAACTACGTGGAAGCCCGCCTGCAACTGGCCAAGGCATATATGGCGACCAACAAGTACGATCAGGCCGAGAAGGAGCTGCAGAAGGTCCTGAGGCAGAACCCGTCTGAGAAGGGGGTCCGTGAAGATCTGGCAAAGGCATACCTCTATCTTAACAAGCCGGAAGAGGCCATAAAAGAGGCTGAGGCAATTCTTGCTTCGGAACCGGGTAATGCCGAAGCGATAGAAACTATAGGCAAAAGTTACGCTGTCAAAGGACAGTTCAGAGAGGCCGAAAACTACCTTGTTCAGGCTTTGGGCAAGAATCCGGATATGGTATCCGCGCGGCTCGGGCTGGCGAGGGTTCATTTGGCCAGCGGCGACAAGAAGGGAGCAAAGGAGGCCCTCCAGGCTGTGCTGGCCAAAGATAGTAAGAATACCGAGGCCTATTTTGTTCTCGCCAGCGTAGCAGTTTCATCCGGCGATAAGGAGGAGGCCCTTGATGCCTATCAAAAGATAACCGAGATAGACCCGAACAATATTCAGGCCCGCTATCAGGCGGGACTCCTCCATATGGAAAAAGGGGAGATGAAAGAGGCCACGAGTATCGCGGATGAGCTGAAGAAGTACCAGAACCGACCGGAGGGGCCTCGCCTCAAAGGGCTGGTTTTCTATCATGAAAAAAACTACAAGGAGGCGATTATCCAGCTTCAGACCTCCATCAAGATGCAGCCGACCCTCGGGGCTTATTACTTTCTTGGGCTAAGCCATTACAGTCAGGGAGAACTTGAGCAGGCCCTCAGTCAGTTTCAGAAGGCGATAGATTTTAATCCGTCCTTTTTGCAGGGGAGGCTCATGAAGGCCACCGTGCTCCTCAAGCAACAGAGAGTGGACGAGGCTATCCAGGAAGCCAGGAATGTCATAAGCCAGGACCCCAAAAACGCGCTGGCGCACAATATTCTGGGAAGCGGCTACATGGCCAAGGGGATGTACGATGAAGGGATGGACGCGCTGGACGAGGCCATCGACCTTGATCCGAAGCTGGTTGACTCCCACCTGAAGAAAGGGCTTTTCGAGCTGAGAGCGGGGAAGGTCAAGGAGTCCGAAGCCGAGCTCAAGGCCGTGGTCCAGTTGGCGCCGGAAGTGCTGAATACAAGGATTCTTCTTGCCTCTTACTATGCGAAGCTCAAGGAGTATGACAAGGCGCTCAAAACCCTCAAGGAGGGTATTCGGGACAAGAAGGAAGACGCGATCCTCTACCATGCCATGGCGTCTGCTTACGGGGCAAAGGGGAAAACCGATGACGCGCTTCAGAACCTGAAGAAGGCAAAAGAGGTCGATCCTGCCTATCTGGCCAGTTATTTCACCATGGCTTCGTATTACACCGCGAAGGGTGACATGGACAAGGCCATGACGGAACTGAAGACGGTGCTGGAGAAAGACCCCAAGAATATCCGGGGGTTGCTTGGCGCGGCATCTCTCCTTGAGGTCAAAGGGAAGAGCGACGAAGCGCTGGGCTACTATATGAAGGCTCGTGAGACCAATCAGGCAGCCGGTTTTCTTGCCCTGGCCGGGTACCATGCCAGAAAGAAAGATGCTGCGAAGGCTATTGGAGTGCTTGACGAGGCATTGAAGGCTGACCCGAACAACCTGGGAGCGTTGGAGCTCAAGGGCAACCTGCTTGCCGCCGAGAAGAAATTTGCGGAGGCGGTCTCGGCTTTTGAGGCAATTAGGAAGGCCAGTCCGGAAAAGGGACTTCCTCTTGTCGTCAAGGCCTATCTGGCAATGAAGGATTACGACAAGGCCCTGGCGGTACTGCAGGAGACCCTGAGGGCGCAGCCTGAAGCCTTGGGGGTAATGGCGGAAATATCAAGGGTATATCTCTTTAAAGGGGATAGTAGCAAGGCTGTGGAAAATGCGGAGCAAATAATAAAGAAAAAACCTGGTTCTGCCGTAGGGTATATAGTGCTCGCATCAGTATACGAAACAGGGCGCGACCTCGACAAGGCCATGGACGCCGTTAAAAAAGGTATCGCGGCGGACAGTGCCAGCATCGATGCCAGGATGGCGCTGGCGAGGCTCTGGTCCATCAAGAAGGCATATCCTGAGGCGATAAAGGAATATAGCGAGATACTGAAAAAGCAGCCGGCCTATTTCCCGGCCTCTTTTTCTCTTGGGAACATTTATGAGGTTACCGGCAAAAAGAAGGAGGCGGTCGGAAAATATCAGGAGGTGCTGACCCGCTCGAAGAACCATGTCCCCTCCCTGAACAACCTTGCCTATCTCTATCTTGAGGGGCACGGGAGTGCTCAGGAAGCGCTGAAGCTGGCGTCGCAAGCATACTCGCTGGCTCCGTCGGAAGGAGGGATCGTGGATACCCTCGGCTATGCCCTTCTCAAGAACGGCAAGACCGACGATGCCGTAAGGGCTCTGGAGAAGGCGTCGTCTCTAATTCCCGACAACCCCACCATCGGGTATCACCTTGCCCTTGCCTACAAGCAGGCAGGGAAAACGGGGGAGGCGAAGGCCCAACTGGAGAAGGTTCTCACCAAATCGGATTTCCCTGAGGCGGTGGCTGCCCGGAAGCTTATGGATGAACTCAAGAAAAAGTAGGAGGAGCGGAATGGTCAGCCATCTAAAATCAGGTGGGTGGAAGAGTTTGTTTGGGGCATATGCGGCATTTATACTGCTTTTCACTGCGGCCTCGATTTGCGCAGCTGATGACGATTATAAGATCGGCGACGGCGATGGCCTGAAGATTTCCGTTTGGGGGGTAAATGAGCTGAGTGTTGATGCCAAGGTAAGGCCTGACGGCAAGATTACCCTCCCTGGCATAGGAGATGTCATTGCCTCAGGTTTCACTCCCATGGATCTGAGCTCAAAGCTCGCAGAGAAGTTGCAGAACTTTGTCCAGAAGCCCATCGTCACGGTCACTGTTGCCGACATCAAAAACAGCAAGGTCTATCTGTTCTTTGGGCAGGGGGTAACGACGGGGGGGCAGGAGCCGAGCCAGTCGGGCAATCTTGAAATCACCAAGGGAGTCAGCTCCGGAGCCCATGATCTTCCGCGGCGGACGACCCTGCTGAAATTCCTTTCGAACTTTGGGAGCCTCAAGGGGGCTGACTTGGCCAAGGCCTACCTGATGAGGGGCGGCAAGAAGCTCGACATCAATTTCTACGACCTCTTTGTAAAGTTTGACCTGTCGAAGGACATCATGCTGAAGCCCGAGGATATTATCTACATACCCGACAACCAGCTGAGCAAGATCTATATCATGGGGGCGGTCAACACCCCCAAGTATGTCAGCTATACCGAGGGGCTCAGGGTCCTCGACCTGATCATGGAGGCCGGCGGGTTCAACAAGTTTGCCAAGGAGAACAATGTTGTGCTGTTGAGGAAGAATACGGACGGTTCCATGAAAGAGATTACGGTCAAGGGAAAAGATCTCATGAGAGACGGTGATCTGAGCCAGAATATAGAGCTAAGGCCCGGCGACTATGTGATTGTGAAGGAAGGGATATTCTGAGGCTAATGGGTTGCATGGGGCGGGCGGCAAGCAGGTAAAAGGAGCAAAATGGAAGAGTCTACTGTCGAGTTTCAAAAATATCTGAAGATGATCATCAAGAGGCGACGGCTTTTTATTGTCCTCTCGCTCTGTATCATGACGGTCATCGTATGGGGGAGCTACCTCCTGCCCAAGAAGTACGAGGCATCCAGCACCATCTTTGTGGAAAGCAACGTCATCAAGGAGCTGGTCAAAGGGATCGCCATCACTCCGGAGATGGGGGACAGGGTAAAGATCGTCGGTTATACCTTGATGAGCAGGGGCCTTGTTGCCGAAACACTGAAGGCCCTTGATATCGATGCTCAGAAGAAGACGACAGCCGACTTCGAGAAAGCGATCACCGATTTCCAGAGCCGGACGAACATAGAATTAAAGCTTAAGGAAAATATCTTCATGGTGTCGCTTCAGGATGAAAACCCAAGGATAGCACGGGATTACATCAATACACTGGTGAGCAAATATGTCGAGATGAACGTAGCGGCAAAGAAAGAAGAGGCCTTCGGTGCCTCGACATTCCTTGACGAGCAGGTGGCCCAGGCAAAGGCGAACCTGGACAGGGTTGAGCAGGAGATTATTGAGTATCGCAAGCTAAAAGGGGTATACATTGCCAAGGACGAGACATCGATCCTTGGAGAAATCCGGACCTATAACGGCCAGATCGAGCAGATTCGCATGCGAAGGAACGAACTGGCTGCCCTGAAGGCCAGCCTCGGGAAGCAGCTCAAGGGCGAGGAACCAATGATTCCGGTGTTTACTTCCGGACGTACCGGCTCGGTGGAGGGGAGGGGCCCAATGACCGCGAAGGACCGGCAGATCGCGCAGCTTGAAGAAAGGTTGAAGCAGCTGCTGGTCAGATTTACCGACAACTATCCCGAGGTGGTCAAGCTGAAGACAGAGATAGAGGTCCTCAAGCGGCAGAAGAAGTCTGCGACGGACAGTGGCGACACCGATGATGCTTCCAGCGAAGAGAGCCTGTCGACGGTCAACCCGACCTATCAGCAACTTAAGGACAAATATCTTGCGGCGGAATCCGAATTGAGCGCGCTGGACGCGAACCAGAGCCATCTGGCGGGGTTGATACGCCAGCGGGAGGCGGATCTGCGCTCCCTGCCCACCGAGAAAAAACGCCTCATCGAGCTTGAAAACGACCGCAACGCGCAAAAGACGGTCTACGACCAGTTAAAGATAAGGCTTGAGCAATCGCAGATTTCCAAGCAGATGGAGGTCTCGGACAAATCGACGACGTTCAGGATTGTCGACCCGGCGGTTCTTTCCCAAAAGCCGGTGAGCCCCAACAGGATCATGCTGATCCTCATGGGGATTGTTGTAGGTCTGGGCGGTGGGTTCGGCATAATCTTTTTAATGGATTTCTTCAGGTCGTCGTTCAAGGATGTCCAGTCGGTCAAGGACCTTGGATTGCCTGTATTGGCCGTGATCCCCAGAATGGTCGATCAGGTTGTGCTGTTGCAGGAAGCGAAGAAAGACAAGGTGTTGTATGCTGCAGCCGCGGGATGTTTCCTTGTGCTGGTCTGCGTGCCACTGGTCCTGGAGCTTCTGGGAGTGACAATTATCGACTCTGTCTTTAATAGGTTGCTCAGGGGATAGCTGAATACTCAGGTAGTCAGGCTGAAGATCGACGTGAGATATGGGAAGGGAAAAGATAAATGAGCAGGATAGAAAAGGCCCTTGAAAAAGCGAACCAACTAAGGGAATCGGCGCCGGCTTCAACCGAACGGCCACAGGAACCGATTGAAAAGAGACTTGCGGAGCAGCAGCCTGTCGATGCGTCCATTTTCAAGGGAGATACGGCCATCAAAGGAGACAGCCCCTGCCTCGTGACCTTGAATGATACCTATTCTCCCGTGGCGGAGGAGTACCGAAAGCTCAAGTCGATGGTGGTAAAGATCACCAACAGCGGACAGTCCTGCAATACCCTCATGGTTGCAAGCGCTATCGGAGGTGAAGGGAAGAGTATTACCGCTCTCAACCTGGCTATCTCTCTTGCTCAGGAATACGACCATACGGTCATGCTGGTCGATGCCGACCTGAGGCGGCCGTCTCTTGATTCCTATCTTGGCATTACGGCGGGACCGGGCCTCTCTGAGTGCCTTGCGGGCAGTGTCGATATCAAAGACGTGCTGATAAAGACGGGCGTGGGCAAGCTGGTTTTTCTGTCCTCAGGCGCTCCTGTGTCCAATCCCGCCGAACTGCTCTCCTCCGGAAGGATGAGAGAATTCATCACAGAGATAAAGCACCGGTATCCCGACCGCTATATCATAATCGATACCCCTCCGGTACTCCTTTTTGCCGAGGCCCATTCTCTGGCGACAATGGTTGATGGTGTTCTTTTTGTGGTCAAGGAAGATTTGGCCTCTCAGAAGGATGTCAGGGAAGCCCTTGTTACTCTCAGGGACAGCAAGGTGTTGGGGCTGGTCTATAACGCCACGGAAGGAGCCAGTACAAGCAACCACTATCAAGGGTATGGATATGGCTATCCGAGAAAGGCGTAACTGATGAAATATTTCGGAAGAGTTGTTTCCGGGCTGGCATTGTTTGTGTTCGCGCTCTCTGTCTCATCCGTACAGGCCGAACTGAAACTGAAGCCGAGCGTCAGTGTCCGCGAGGAATACAACAACAACATCTACCTCACCTCTTCGAACAAGGAAGATGATTTTATTACCACGGTGAACCCGGCACTGAACCTGCGTTATGGCTCGAAAATACTGGACGTTTCCCTCGACTACGGCCTCAACTTTCGTCTCTATAGCGACCACTCGGAACAAAATGAGACAAGCCTGCGGGAGACCCAGCGGATAAAGCTGGGAGCGACGCTCTCTCCGTACCGGGATATCCTGTTTCTCAAAATTTCAGATGAATACAAGCGGGTTCCCATAGAGTCGAGAAGGCAGGTTGCGCTGGACAATTACATCTCCAATATGAGCGACCTGAACCATTTGATAATCAATCCTTATGCCGTCATTCCCCTGGGAAGTACCGTCAAGCTCAACGCCGGGTACCAGTATGAAGACCTTTCCTACCGGAAGAGAGAAGGTGATGACGCCCGAAACCATCTGTTTACCGCGGGTATTTCATATGAGCTGTCCCCCCGGGTTACTACGACGGCGACCTATAACTACCTGATCAGCAGGTTGCAGAATACCGAAGACTATGACCGGCAGAGTGCAGGCATCGGAATGACGTGGAAGATAACCCCACGGGTGACGCTCGGCGGCAACGTGGGTAAGACCTGGTTCGATTATGACAACCAGGGGGAGTTCAACTCAACGACGTGGGATATTAAGGCCGACTACCAGGTTTCCCCGCTCTTTTTGCTCAGCGCGGGCTATTCCAGGAACTTCTCGGTCTCGGCAAACGTAGGTGGCTACAAGGCGCAGACCACTAACGCCGGCATCACCTACACGGGAAAAGTGCCAATATCGTTGTCCGTCTACGAAACAACAAGGCGATACAACACCGAGAGCAGAAAGGACAAGGAAAAAGGCGTCACGCTGTCAACCAGCATGCCGATTACTCCGCGCCTACAGGGGAATGTGACGGGTAACTATTCGACCTCGGAGTCTGAAGATGCGACCTTGGCGGGCAACAAGGAGGATGTCGACAGATACAGTGTCACGGCCTCGTTATCCTACGAGTTCAAGATAACCACGGTGAGCCTTGGCTATACCTGGAACTGGAGCGACTCCAATATCGATGGCAATGGTTACCAAAACAGCATAGTCTGGTTGCAGGCGCGATTCAGTTTCTAATCGTTCTCAAGCGTTATCAGAGGTGCTTGCCTGGAGAATCCCTGCAAATTATATTGAGTGCCAGGATTGATCTTTTATGGCCATAGAAGAAGTTGTTATTACAATGATTCAGGTTGTCGGGATTCTGTTCCTTGTCCCGGCGATGCTGATCAGTGCGTATAATTGTTTTCTCCTCGTGACCGCATTTCCCCGTCCCCGGAAATCAAACACAAGCAATCAGCCAACCGACTGTCAATTTATCATTCTGATACCTGCTCATAATGAAGAAGGCAATATTTCAAAAACCCTTCTGTCATGTGCGAGACTTGATTATCCTGAGAGTCACTACAAGGTCTGTGTAGTGGCCGACAACTGCTCTGACCGTACTGCTGAGATAGTTAGACAGCATGGTGTTCTGTGTCTCGAACGATATGATGATATAAAACGAGGCAAGGGGTATGCGCTGGAATGGGCGATTGACCAGCTCAAGGACAATATTGACGCATTTGTGATCTTGGATGCGGACTGTATGCTTGAACAAAATGCCTTGAAGGTTTTTGCTGCGAGTTTTGCTAAAGGAGCAGGCGCAGTGCAGAGCAGATACGTTGTTGCGAATCCGGATGAAAGCCCGCTGAGTTATGCCCAAGCTGTCGGCAATACAATAGAAAATGACCTGTTTTATGCATCAAAATCACGGCTCGGCCTGGCAATTCTCCTGCGGGGAACAGGAATGGCGATAAAGAAGGCTGTGTTGTCTGAGCATCCTTGGGGGGCGCATTCAATTGTTGAAGATGTTGAGTATTCCATCGGATTAATCAGGCATGGCGTAAGAGTAGATTTTTCCAGCGAGACACAGGTATTGTCTGATTTCCCCGCAACGGTGGGACAACTTACTGTTCAAAGAAAACGCTGGGCAACGGGTAATCTGAATCTCGGCAAGACACAGGCGCTCGGTCTCATGCGAGATGGCCTCGTAAAAAAGAATCTTCAGCTCTTCGATGCAGGTTGGACCTTGCTGGTACTCAGTCGGCCGCTGCTTATTCTCTTTCTTGCGATTGCTGCTGTCGCGAGCATTACCTCTTTCTGCTTTGCTCCGACGCAGTTCTCCCTTATTCTACTGCTGGGAAGTCTGGGGTTTATCGCGCTTAACATCGTATATTTCTCAGTCGGCATAGCGGTGCTTGGGTTGTCGTTTAAAAGGCTGGGCCTTTTACTCAGGACCCCGTTTACCGTGGCGAGATTGATAGGAATTACACTGGCCGGCTTAATGGACATCAACAACAATGCATGGGCCAGAACCCCACGTAATTGAGGGTTATGGGACAGAAAAAAAATATTCTCCACCTTATCGCATCAAATTTCTTCGGCGGTCCC
The DNA here is from genome assembly GCA_029859385.1 of Nitrospirota bacterium. Taxonomy (GTDB): domain Bacteria; phylum Nitrospirota; class JAOUDF01; order JAOUDF01; family JAOUDF01; genus JAOUDF01. The sequence continues at coordinate 9,660 of JAOUDF010000015.1, read as the reverse complement.
GAAAGGCAGATACTGGCGCATGCCCTTCGGCTTGATCCCGACCGATACCGGTTTCTTCTTGCCTCGTATAAAGAAGAAGGCCGGTCCAGCGAGATTATTGAAAAGGCAAGAGAACTCAAAATACCGACCCGTGAGATACTGGCCCAGGGGGCGTTCAACCCGCGGACCATCACCGAACTGGCATCAATGCTCAAGGATGAGAAGATAGACATCCTCTGCGTCCACGGTTTTAAATCCAATGTTGTCGGAAGGCTGGCGTCATGGATGGCGGGTATACCGATGATCGCGATATCGCGAGGATGGACATGGGAAACTCCACGGGTGCGCTTCTATGAAAAGCTCGATCGGGCATTCCTGAAGTTTGCCGACCATATCGTGGCGGTTTCGGAGGGGCAACAGAAGAAGATACTCGATCTGGCTATCCCGGTGGAAAAGGTTTCCGTTATTCATAATGGTATAGACCTCAATGGTGCAAGGCCACCGGAAAAGACTGGCAACCTGAAGCGTGAGCTCGGCCTCGGGGAGGCCGATATTCTGGTCATGTCGGCGGGCAGGTTGAGCCCCGAGAAGAACTACGGTGGGCTTATTGATGTAGCGAAACTGGTGACTCAAAAGAAGCATGACGTAGCCTTCACCGTATTCGGTGAGGGTTTTCTCAGGGGTGAGCTCGAAGCCAGGGTAAGGCAGGCCGGACTCGAAAAGAAGTTCTTTTTCCCGGGTTTCAGAAAAGATGTCAAATCGTCGATGGCCGAGGCGGATATATTTGTTCTGCCGTCTTTCACCGAAGGGCTGCCTAACGTGGTTCTCGAGGCCTATGCAGTAAAGAAGCCTGTGGTGGCAACGGCCGTGGGAGGGACCCCGGAAGTTGTGGAGGACGGAGTGAGCGGATTCCTGACTAGGCCCGAGGAGACGGAGAAGATGGCGGAGCATATCCTCAGGCTGGCAGGTGATCCCGATCTACGCCGCGAGATGGGCGAAAAGGGGCATGAGAGAGTCCGGGCCATTTTCGGTTTCGAGGATCAGACACGCAAGTATGAGGAGCTTTACACAAGAGTCGGTAAGGACGGTATCCGGCGGTGAAGGGTCCTGCTGGCCGATGTGTTCAGAATAATGATCAAGGTCGCCTTTGTTATAGATACAATTGAATCGCCGACGGCAGGGACGGAGAAGCAGCTTCTGCTTCTTATCGAAAATCTTGACCGCAGGGAATTCAGTCCTGTTTTATGCGTCCTGTACTCCTCCGACTGGCTGTCCAGTGAATTCCGATCGTGTCCTCTCTATGTAATTGGCGCACGTTCTTTCAAGACGCCCGGGATGTACGCCAGTATATTCAGGTTTCGCAATTTTCTGAAAAAAGAAGGAGTCTCAATAGTTCAAACCCATTTTAGGGACTCTAATATCGTAGGAATACTGGCGGCGCGGCTGGCGGGGATCAAGGCGGTAATATCCTCACGGCGGAATCAGGGGTACTGGTATACGCCAACCGAGATCCGGCTCCTCAAAATACTGAACAGATGGGTAAGTCTTTTCGTGGCAAATGCCGAAAGTACGAAAGAGTGGGCGGTCAGAACCGAGTCGATTCCGCGGGAAAAGATCGAAGTTATCTACAATGGGCTTGATCTGGACAAGTTCAGGTCGCTAATCAGCGACGCTAAAAAACGGAGCAGGGAGTGTCTCAACATCAATCCTGTTGCTCCGGTCGTCGGCATTGTGGCGAATCTGAGGCCGGTAAAGGGGGTAGATGTTTTTCTGCGTGCCGCCGCTCTGGTGAAAAAAGATCTGCCTGGAGCCATATTTGTCAGTATCGGCGATGGGGGTGAGCGCTCAAAACTGGAGGCATTGTCAGAGGAGCTCGGTATAGCCGATTCAGTACGATTCCTAGGGAAAAGACTGGATATCGCCTCGATACTACCCGCGTTCGATGTCGCGGTATTGTCGTCCCGGTCTGAGAGCTTCTCCAATGCGGTCGTTGAGTATATGGCTGCCGGCCTCCCTGTTGTGTGCACGGATGTGGGAGGATGCAGGGAGGCTGTGGGGGACGGCATAAACGGGTTTGTCGTACCTGTCGGAGATTATGCTGCGATGGGCGCCTCAATAGCGACGATTTTGAAGGACGGTTTGCAAGGCGAAATGGGGACCATATCGCGCAAGAGAGCCAACGACCTTTTCGGACTGGATAGCATGATTTCTAAATTCGAGAGAATGTTCGACAGGCTCGCGGGGGATACGCATAAGCCGGTTTCTGGGTAGGGAACACAGAGGGAATTTGCACGATGCATCCCGACAATGGGGGGAATCCGGTGCAAAGGGTTAAATGACGGAAGCACTTGTAATTACATTTCATGGTCTGGAACTGGCTGACCCGTCGAAAGCAGATGAGCCACACACGACTGAAAGCCGCTACACTCTTGATGTAGCCAATTTCAGGCAAATGATGGATATGGCGGCAAAGTCAGGTTGTTGTACCGTGTCGGATCTTCACACCATGCCCGCAGGCAACTATGTCGTTCTGACATTCGATGACGGGCTGGCGTCGGATTATGAGCTGGCCTTCCCGGTGCTTGCGGAAAGAAATATCAAGGGGACCTTCTATGTCACCTCGGGGAATGTCGGCAAGCCCGGTTACTCTACGTTTAGCCAGTTGTCCGAAATGAGCAGCAACGGAATGGAAATAGGAAGTCATGGCATGACGCATAGCTATCTGACCACCATGACCCGGGCGAATGCTGCCAGGGAAATCAGGGAGTCGAAGCAGGAAATCGAGCAAAGGCTTGGAAGGGCCGTTCGCTCTTATGCCGCGGTAGGGGGACATTATCACCGGTGGATGATTGAAGAAGCATGGGCTGCCGGTTATGAGTCTTTTGCGACCATGATCCCCGGCATAACCCGGGTTGGTCGACAATCCGTCCTGAGGCGCGTGCATATCCAGCATCAGCATAATGCAGCGTACTTCGACAACCTGCTTAGGCGGAACCGGCTGGATTTGTTCGGTGCTCGTATGCGGTACCAGCTGCTCTATCTCCCAAAGGTGGTGCTGGGCATGCAGCGATACGACGCGTTAAAAGAAGCGGTAACAAAGAGGTTGAAATCTTCCTGTAACTAGCTTTCAAGAGGTTGTCTCAGTGGTCTATATCAGTATCGTCGTGCCGATTCGCAACGAGGAGAAATTTATTGGCCAGACATTGACGGCACTGCTCAGTCAGGACTATCCGGCATCACGTTATGAGCTGATAGTGGTTGATGGCCGCTCAACCGACGGTACGCGCAGCGTGGTGGAACAGTTCATGAAAAATCATCCGGACAAGAAGATCAGTCTGCTTGATAATCCGGGAATTCTTTCCAGCAGTGCCAGAAATATCGGTGCAAGGGCCGCGCAGGGAAAGTTGATCGCCATTATCGACGGCCATGTGCATATCCCCGGCAATCAACTGCTGAAGGATATGGAGCGGTTAAAGGAAGAGACCGGCGCCCTGTGCCTTGCCCGTCCTGCCCCCCTTGATGTTCCGGAAATAAAAAACGGCACCCCGTTCTGGATTGCAATGGCACGAAAGAGCCGACTTGGCCACAGCAGATCGTCATTCATCTACAGTGATTATGAAGGTTTTGTCGACCCGGTGAGCAGCGGTTTTGCCTATGACCGCACTGTGTTTGAGAAAGTGGGCTATTTTGATGAGACGTTTGATGCCGCTGAGGACGTTGAGTTTCATTTCAGGGTAAAAAAAGCGGGCATCGAGGCGTACACATCGCCCAGATTCCTGATCTATTCGTACCCGCGAGAATCATTGTCCGCTCTTTTCAGGCAACAGGTCCGTTACGGCGAAGGGCGGGCGAGGTTTATACGGAAACATCCCGAAGGATTTTCAAAAGAAACCCTGATTCCCGTGGGTATCTTTCTTTATGTGGCGGCACTGCCGGCAGCTCTCGGTATTACACTGGTATCCCCTTTTCTCACGGCAGCCTATCTCGCCGGACTATTCGTTTATCTGGGCATGTTGATGATTGCCGGTCTGGAAATGGCGTTCAAGAACAAAGCCGTTGTCCCGGCGTTTATAGTCGCGGCAGCCCTTTGCACGGTTCATCTGGGGCTTGGGTGGGGATTCTTAAAGACCAGGGCGTGCGGGAGTGGCAGGAGAAACAGATGAAAGGGCATGGTACCATTTATAATGAAACACCAAGCGAATGTACTGGTAATATGTCACGCATACCGGCACCTTTTCTTTCCAAAGAGCTATTATGGGCGGGTTTCTATATCACGCTCTTTATAATCAGGCCTTGGGAACAGCTGCTCCCGGTCCTCGGTCCCCTGCATTTTGAGCGCTTTTACGCAATTATATTAATTGTCCTCACATTGCTTAGCCGACCCGGCAAAGTCAGATTTGCGACTTCACAGACTATGGCGGTTATCTTTTTTCTACTAGCGCTGGGTCTTTCGGGTTTGTTCGCATACAACAGCTCGCTGGCATGGGAACCTTTTTACGAATACACAACCCTTGTCATATTCTACTTCATTCTGTTGAAAGTAATTCGCACTCCCAGTGACCTTTTGTTTATTTCCATAGTCTATATTGGCTCCATGTGCATATACCTTGGCAAGGCGCAATGGGAATTCTTTGTTCATGGTCAACACCAATATGACATGGGCGTGGTGCGGCTGATAGGAATAGAGTCCACTTTCGGTGGTCCCAATTCATTGGCCATGTCTATAGCGGCATCACTTCCGTTTTTGGGTTTCTTATGGAGCAAGCGCCACGATCTCTCTTTGTGGTCGCCGCTTATGAAAAAATGGTTTAAACGCGGTCTGGTTGTCTATTTTGTTCTGGCCATTAGCTCGATAGTTTTGACCAACAGTCGCAGTGGTATGTTATCCGCAGTCTTGTATCTGGCGCTCGTTGCCCTGAGCGGCAAGAATTTCTTAAAAAAGATTGGCTACATATTTGCCGGGATTGCTTTTCTATCGATACTCTGGCTGGTGATACCGACTGAAAACAAAGACCGGTTCAGCACTATCTGGGACAAAGAAGCGGGCCCCGAATCGGCCACGGTCTCTGCGGAGGGCCGTATCGAGGGGATGAAGGCCGGGTTGACCATGTTCGAAAGATTTCCCGTTACCGGAGTAGGGATAGGAAGTTTCAAACAATATCGTATTAATCACGTTGATGGTAGTGGCCTGAGTGCTCACAGTTTGATAGGTCAGTTGCTTGGCGAAACAGGTCTTGTTGGAGGAATAAGTTTCTTTTTTGTCGTGGTAATAACATTGAAAAATGCAAGGAGAATAAGGCGGCTTGCTCGCATGCAGGATGACAAAATACTCGATGCCCTTGCAGGCTTGGCCTCGGCAATTATACTATCGGTCATGATTTTGCTCTTTGATGGTCTTTTCGGACATAATGTCAGAAGGTTCAACTGGCTGTGGCTGGCGGCATTCAGCTCATTGGCGGTTCAGTTTGCGGTGCAACGAGGTCGGGAGATAGGGCAGCAGGATGTTTACGGCACGGTGGTACCAACATTTAAGCAATAGAGACTCGGCAGAGATCGCAGGATTTCTCAGGGGCTCTCAATACTGGCCGCCCGAGCGATTACGGTGGTATCAGTTCGAGAAGATTCGAAGGTTGCTTGAGCATGCATACAGACATGTTCCATACTACCGTCGGGTATTTGAAGGGATAGGGGCTACCCCGGCCGATATCAGGACACTCGCCGAAATGGAGAAACTGCCGATCCTCACCAAGGAGATTATCAGGGAGAACTTTGAAGACCTCATAGCCACCAATATCCCCAAGGAGCACCTGATTGCCAATTCGACGGGCGGATCAACCGGGGAACCTCTTCGTCTTTACCAGGACAGACAATACGAGCAGTGGGCCAATGCCGCACGAAACAGGGGGTGGTATGAAATAGCGGGGTGCAGGCCTGGAGATAACTGCGCGGTCCTGTGGGGCGCCATGCATGAGATCGGAGAGGACTTCCCGCTTAAGGAACGGCTCCGTTCATTGCTTACCACAGGAGAAATACCACTGAATGCGTTCAATCTCAGCGAGGAAAGAAAGCGGTATTTCCTTAAATGGTGCCATATGCTCAGGCCAAGACTCCTCAGAGGCTACGTAACCGCCATCCACGACTTCGCCGGATTCCTTGACGCCAATAATCTCAGGTTTCCTCAGGTGCAAGGTGTCATTCTGTGCGCTGAGACGGTTGACCCTCATGTGCAGGCTTTTGTAGAAAAAGTATTCAAAGCCCCCTCGTACAACACCTATGGCGGCAGGGAGTTGAGTCTCATTGCAATGGAATGTGAGCACAAGAATGGACTGCATGAGATTTCCGAAAATAATTATGTAGAGTTTGAGCCCATTACGCTTACCGGCTATCAGGATGCGGGTAACCTTCTGATTACCAATCTGAACAATTACGCCATGCCGTTCATCCGGTACCGGATTGGTGATATAGGCATTCCGGGAAATGGCAAGCAGTGCGAATGCGGGCGCGGCCTGCCGCTTGTCAGCAAGGTCATCGGGCGTACTACCGAGGTGTTTGTTTTTGCGGATGGTACAAGGATTGCCGGTGAGATGTTTATCCATCTGATGAAGGATTTCAGCCTTAAAGAGTATCAGTTCGTGCAGGTTTCTGATTCAAGGGTAGTTTTGCGTATGAAGTCGGAAGAATTTAACGACCTTGATCGTCAGGCGGCCATCAGGGAGAAATATGCCAGATATCTGCCGGTTGATGCCCGGCTTGATTTTGAAAAAGTGGACGGATTTGAAAAGACCGCTACGGGTAAGTTCAGGTTTGTATTCAGGCAAATGAATGCGGTAAGGGAGTCCTGAGTAATGCAACGACAGGAAAGAGTTGCGATCGCGAATGCGGCTGAGCCATGGAGCTATCCTTGTACGCCGCCATTTCATCCTCACGAAGACTACCCGGAATTTGGGGGCAGAGTAGAGGTTGGGATGGAGCGGAATGTTATTTATGAGCTTGCCCGGCAGAATTTTATCCTTCTTGGCATGGACCGGGATAATTATTCATCCGCCCAGTGGAATCCGTTGGGAGAGCTGATTCAGCCGGGACAGCATGTCGTGATCAAACCGAATCTTGTACGGCATATACATATGGGGGGTGGGGACCTTCAGGCGGTGATAACCCACCCTTCGATGGTGCGCTGTATGATCGATTACGCGGCTTTGGCGCTTCGTGGCACCGGCCGGATTACCGTCGGCGATGCCCCTGTGCAGAGTGCCGATTTCGCCCAATTGGTCGCAAAATGCCATCTCCGTGAGATATGTGATGCCGCCTCGAATACCTGGAATATGCCTATAGAACTGGTGGATTTTCGTCTGTGGTCCTCCGAGGTAGAATCGGGTCATCGGATTGTGAAAGGGAAACAGTTGTCGGGTGATCCTCGAGGCTATATCCCGGTAAACCTCGGAGACAGGAGTCTGCTTGCGCCGTTGGGAGAGGGATATGCCCGCTTCAAGGTTACCAGCTATGACTGTAAAGAGATGCAGCTACATCACAATGAAACCACGCATGAGTATCTGATCCCCAGAACTGTTCTGGAGGCGGATGCTGTAATCAATCTCCCCAAGCTGAAGACGCATCGCAAGGTGGGTCTTACGGCGGCCCTCAAGAATCTGGTCGGTATTAATGGGCACAAGGACTGGCTTCCTCATCATCGCGAAGGTTCGTTAAAGGAGGGCGGGGATGAATATCCGAATCCGTCACGTTTGAAACGCCTTCAGAATGATCTGATAGCGAAATTGGACAGGGCTCCGTGCGGACATGGCGGAGCTGCTGTACAACTGGCCAACAGGGTTGTCGCTCGACTCATAAGGCAGTTTGCTGAAGATACCTATCTCGAAGGAAGTTGGTATGGAAACAATACCCTGTGGCGAACCGTGCTGGACCTTAACCGGGTGCTCATTTATGCCGACAAGGAGGGAAAGATCAAGGATACGCCCCAGCGGCGCTGCTTTACCATGGTAGATGCCATGGTGGCTGGAGAGGGAGAAGGGCCAATGGAGCCTGACTCTCGGAAATGCGGCTTTCTGGCTGCGGGTGTAAACCCGGTCGCAATTGATGCTGTACTCGCGACGGTAGTGGGATTCGACTACCGCAAAGTTCCAATAATTGCCAGGGCGTTTGATCTGAGTGAGTTACCGCTGACCAATTTCTTGGCAGCTGATATTGTTGTTGCCAGTAATGACAGGCAACTTGATCAGCTTAAGGTGGGCTACAAGTGCGATTTGTTCAGGTTTACTCCGTCATCCGGGTGGAAAGGGCACATTGAGCAATGACACCTACCGCGGAAACTGCCGGTTCAATAGATCTTATAATGCGAGCAGTCAAGTCACGTTTGAGTGATATGGGCAGTCATGAAGACTACCGGCTTGAGCACACTATAGAGCGTCCTTATTCCAGTATTGCCATTATAGGCCCGGTTGTGGGCAAGAATGCCGGAAAGTTGGTTGTGAAAACGATAAAGCATCATCCAATTAATGCTTCTATTACAAAGAAAGAGAACCAAGCGGTTGTAGAGTACGACATACTGATGAAGCTTTATCCTCAGTTCCTGAATGTTAATGGATGTGCCGTGCCGCGGCCTGTTATTGTCATTCCCGAAATAGAGACGTATGTAATGGAGTTTGTAGAGGGCGATCTTTTAATGGATGCTAATAAGTATCTTCGATATGCGTCCTCAAGAAGGAAGTCTCTGGAGTTGCAGGAGTTGTATTTTCTCTGCGGCAAATGGTTGCGGATATTTCATGAAGTGACCGGTATTGAAAAGCGAAGAGTTGATGTGTTCACTCATATAATGGAACGTTGCGACCAACGGTTAGAGCTTATCGAGCAGTCATCTCATTCGGCCATCCCTAAAGGGTTCAGGGAACAGGTGCTTGCCACTCTAACTGCCTATCTTGATCAGCTCTCGGGTTCCGATATTCTCGTTGCCGGTCGACATGGAGATTTTGGTCCCTGGAATATTCTATACAACGCACAAGGTATTACCGTCCTGGATTTTCTGGGTTTTCAAAAAGATCCTCTTCCCGTTGATATAATGAAGTTTCTGGTGTTTCTGGACAACGAGCGGATGTCCGTGACATGTAGCAAGAAACGAGTGAATAACCTCAAGGATAGATTTATCGAGGGATATGGCCCTGTCCCGTCTATTCAGGAAGCGGTCTTCCTTGTGTGTGAGATATTGCACCGAGTAGTCAGTATATGGGGGGATGTCTCTGCTCCCGGAAAGCATTTGCATCACAAAATGGAATCGGCAAAACGCATAGAGCGGAGCATTCAATGGTTAAGGAGCCCTTCTCGATCCTGTCTGTGGCCGTGCAACTGAGCTATCGTTTTGATGCAATGGTGGCTTGACTTATTGATGACCAGAGGCTTTAAGTGGAAGGTATTGGTAAAAAATAGTATCCGGAGTTGCATACAATACGATATCCCGCGTCCTAATCGTGGGTATTCAAGCCATTACAAGCATAGTGCTGGCTCGCCTGCTGATCTCCTCGGACTACGGTATTGTGGCATTTGCAACGGTGTTCATCAGTTTTGAGCCAATTCAGTGATTTTGGTTTTGGCAGGGCAATCATTCAACGAAAGGACATTTCACGCAGTGCGCTTAATACAGTATTTACTAGTTTCGATAGTTTGGAAGAGGTA
>JAOUDF010000153.1 GCA_029859385.1 Nitrospirota bacterium | reverse complement strand
GCATAGGTATCGGTATCGGGGTCGGGGTGCTTGCCGTATTGCTTGAGCTGGCCCTGCGCAAGGTGCCGACAGGGGTGGTAGCAGGAGGAGTCCTGGGGCTCATCGGCGGTCTTGTCGTGGCAAGGCTCGCCACCATCCCCTTCGGGCTAGCCCCGGCTACCGGTGTCGTGGTGCTGCTTAATGCGGTTTTTGGTTATGTGGGAATCGTCTTCGGCATCACCAGGTTGGGAACCCTTGATTTTTCGAGCCTGCGGGGGGTGCTCTCGGGTGGGGCGAGAGTCAGTGAGGACGAAAAGATCATCGACACCAGCGCCATTATCGATGGACGCATCGCCGATGTCTGCGATACGGGTTTCGTTTCGGGGAAGCTCATTGTCCCTCAATTTGTGCTGAGGGAGCTTCAGTTTGTCGCCGATTCTTCGGACCCTCTCAAGAGGGCCAAGGGGCGACGAGGGCTCGATATACTTCACCGGATGCAGAAGACGACCGAGGTAAGGGTGGAGATCGTGGACGAGGATTTCCCGAAATTGCGGAACGTTGACGACAAGCTGGTTGCCATGGCGAGACAGCGGGGTGCAAAGATCGTGACCAATGACTTTAACCTCAACAAGGTGGCGGTGCTTCAGGGGGTGGCGGTGCTCAATATCAATGAGCTGTCCAATGCGGTAAAACCGCTGGTGCTGCCCGGCGAGATCATGCGGATCGTGGTCCTCAAAGAGGGCAAGGAGTACGGCCAGGGGGTAGCCTACCTTGACGACGGCACCATGATCGTGGTGGAAGACGGCCGTCGCCTCATCGGCAAGACCATCGATGTCACCGTTACCAGTGTGCTGCAAACTACGGCGGGACGGATGATATTCACCAAGCCGAGGGAAGAGGTTGAGCGGGAAGAGGCCCAGCTGGCGGGAGGGCGCGTATGAAGGTGGTGGCTCTCGTCCCTGCCGCGGGGATCGGCGTGCGGATGGGACATGCCGTGCGGAAGCAGTTTCTGGAGCTTCAGGGGCTCCCGATCCTTGTCTGGACGCTGAGGCGTCTTGCCGCATGTGAGCCTATAGAAGAGGTCATCCCCATCGTTTCCGCCGACATGGTGGAGTACTGCGCGGAAGAGATCGTGGACCGCTACGAGATTCACAAGGTCAAGCGCATCGTCGTGGGGGGCCACGAACGGCAGGAGTCGGTCTGGAACGGGCTCCACAAGGTGGGGGAGGAATACAGATATGTCATGGTCCACGACGGCGTCAGACCCTTTGTCAGCGACAAGCTTCTGCTTGCCGCCCTCAGGGAGGCGGGAAAACATGACGGCGTGGTCGTTGGCTATCCCGTAAAGGATACGATGAAGGATGTCGACAAGACCGGTTTTGTGGAGAAGACCCTTCGCCGGAACCATATGTGGGCGATCCAGACCCCGCAGATATTCCGGCGGGAAGTCATCTGGGATGCCTATATGCGGGCCAGCGAAGCCAAGGTCGTTGCAACGGATGACGCCGCCCTGGTGGAATGGGCCGGTTACAAGGTGAAGGTGCTGGAAGGGGAGCACGAGAATATCAAGATCACCACCCCCTTTGACCTGGTGATGGGGGAAGCGATCCTCGCTTCGCGCAAGGGTGACGACGCCCATGCATAGAGTCGGCATCGGCTACGATTCCCACCGGCTGGTGGAGGGCCGGGCACTTGTGCTCGGCGGCATAGAGATACCCTTTGAGAAAGGGTTGCTGGGGCATTCGGACGCCGACGTGCTGGTCCATGCCATCTGCGACAGCCTGCTGGGCGCCCTGGGGCGGGGAGACATCGGGCGGCACTTTCCCGACACCGACCCGCGCTATAAAGGGGCATGCAGCATCGACCTTCTTGGCCATGTGGTGAAGATGGCCGACGATGACGGTTATCTGGTCGAAAATATCGACTGCACCATCCTTGCCGAAAGGCCGAAGATGCAGCCTCACTTCGAGAAGATGCGCTCGGTCCTCGCCGGTTGTCTAAAGATCGAGGAGAACCGTATCAACCTGAAGGCCAAGACCGACGAAGGGATGGGGTTCGTGGGCAAAGGGGAAGGGATGGCGGCCCAGGCCGTCTGCCTCCTGAGAAAACGGTAATATCATGTTCAAGACACTACGCGAAGATATCAACGCCATATTCGAGCGCGACCCGGCGGCGCGCAGCACGCTGGAAGTGCTGATCTGCTATCCGGGCCTGCACGCCATTTATCTGCACAAGGTCGCCCGCTGGTTCTGGACCCACGAGCTGAAGCTGCTGGCCCGTGTGACATCCCACATCGGTAGATTCCTCACCGGCATAGAAATCCATCCCGGCGCCACCATCGGCCGTCGTTTCTTCATTGACCACGGCATGGGGGTGGTCATTGGCGAGACGTCGGAGATCGGTGACAACGTGACCATCTATCACGGCGTGACTCTGGGCGGAACGAGCTGGCGTAAGGAAAAACGCCACCCTACGCTGCACAACAACGTGGTGGTGGGTGCCGGAGCCAAGATACTCGGCCCGATAACCATCGGAGAAAACAGCCGTGTCGGCTCGGGTTCGGTTGTCGTGAAAGACGTGCCGCCCAACTCGGTGGTGGTGGGCATTCCTGGCAAGGTTACGCACAAGGACGGCGTGAAGCTGGGCGAAATCGACCTGGAACAGACCGATCTGCCGGATCCCGTTTCGCAGGCCATCCGGTGCCTGCTTGACCGGATACGGGACCTGGAGAAGCGCGTTGACGCGGCAATCCCCGAAGAGGAGAAACGTGGGGCATCGGTCCTCCACGATTGCAAGCTTGAGAAGAAACTTGGCGGTGAGCAGTAAATGGGACCCGTGGATGCTGCCAGCCTGATTATGGAGAGAGCATGCTGAAATTATACAACACCATGACCGGCAAGAAGGAAGTCTTTGAGCCGCTGGAGCCGGGCAAGGTAAAGATGTACGTCTGCGGTGTGACGGTCTATGACGACTGCCATATTGGCCACGCGCGGAGCACGGTAGTGTTCGACGTGGTGCGGCGGTACCTCGACTACGCCGGGTATGACGTGAAGTTTGTCCGCAACTTCACCGACGTGGACGACAAGATCATCAACCGCGCCAACAAGGAGGGGATATCCTCGCAGGACCTGGCGGAGCGGTATATCGTCGAGTTTTACCGCGACATGGACCGCCTCGGCATCAAGAGGGCCGACGTGGAGCCCAAGGCCACCGAGCATATCGACAAGATGCTGGAGATCATCGATGGTCTCGTGAAAAACGGGAGCGCCTATGCGGTGGACGGCGATGTCTACTTCAAGGTCTCCAGCTTCGCCGACTATGGAAAGCTGTCCCGCCGCAACATGGATGAACTGCTGGCCGGGGCCCGGGTAGAGGTGGACGAGCGCAAGAAGGACCCGCTGGACTTCGCCCTCTGGAAGGCATCCAAACCCGGCGAACCGGCTTGGGACAGCCCCTGGGGGCCGGGCAGGCCGGGGTGGCATATCGAGTGCTCTGCCATGTCGTTCTGCCACCTGGGAGAGACCTTCGACATCCACGGCGGCGGCCGGGACCTTGTCTTCCCGCACCACGAAAACGAGATCGCCCAGTCGGAATGCTACTCCGGCAAGCGGTTCGTCAAGTACTGGATGCACAACGGCTTCGTGAACATAGACTCGGAGAAGATGTCCAAGTCGCTCGGGAACTTCTTTTCAATCAAGGAGGTGCTTAAGCACTACGACGCCGAAGTGGTGCGCCTCTTCCTCCTCTCCACCCATTATCGCAGCCCCATCGACTATTCCGACAAGAATCTGCGGGACTCCAAGAGCGGCCTCGACCGCTTCTACACCATGATGGAGGGACTCAAGAGGTTCGGCGCGGTCGACTCGCCGACCGAACAGACATTCTTCGAAGGTGAGGCCGCGGAGCTGAAGAAGGCCGTCGATACATTTCATGCCAACTTCCGCGAGGTCATGGACGACGACTTCAACACCGCCGGGGCCTTGGGCTGCGTATTCGAACTGGTGCGGGAGGTAAACCGCTACCTGCACGATGAGGAGTTCAGGGATCAGGCGGGTGCCGAGGCAGCCATGACCCTGGCCGGGAAGGCCTTTGCCGATGTGGGTGCTGTACTGGGGATCTTCCTCCGTGACCCGGCCGAATGGTTCAAGAGCAGGGCGATCTCGACCGACGAACAGGGCGACCTCCCCAATGAAGAGACCATCCTGCGCCTTATCGACTTGCGGGTGCGGGCAAGACAGGGCCGCGATTGGGCCGAGGCCGACCGAATCCGCAAGGAGCTGGACGCGGTGGGGGTTGTTCTGGAAGACAGGCCCGACGGTACCATCTGGAAATACAAGTAATGGCGGACAGCGCTGCCAGTTTTGCCATCTACGGCATCAATCCCGTCATAGAAGCCCTTGAAGGAAGAAAACGCGCCTTCAAGGAGATCCTTATCGCCACGGGGCGGGGAGGTGAAGAAGTCGGCCGTATTGTTGCCCTGGCCGGAAAGGCAGGGGCCAAGGTCAGTCGCGTCCCGCGTCAGCGCCTCGACGAGCTGGTGAAGAAAGGCAACCACCAGGGCGTAGTGGCCATCGTCTCACCCAAGGAGTGGAGCAGTATCGACGACATACAGTCGGTGGCCGCCTCTCGCAACGAACCCCTCTTCATAGTAATGCTCGACGAAGTGGAAGACCCCCACAACATGGGCGCCATCATCCGTACTGCCGAGGCCGCCGGTGTCCACGGCGTCATCGTTCCTGCGCACCGTTCCGCCTTCCTCGGTGAAGGAGTGGTCAAGGCATCAGCCGGGGCCGTGGAACACATGGCGGTGGCAAAGGTGCCCAACCTGGTTAACGCCATCGAGGAACTCAAGAAGATGGGGCTCTGGGTGGCGGGGGCCGACGCCTCGGGTGAGAAAAACTACACCGATATCGATATGAAGGGGCCGTTGTTGCTGGTGATTGGCAGCGAGGGAAAGGGGCTTCGGCCGCTGGTCCGTAAACACTGTGACTTTGTAGTCAGAATCCCGATGTTCGGCAAGGTATCGTCGTTGAATGCTTCCGTATCGGCGGCGATACTGATCTATGAGGCGGTGAGGCAGAGGCAGTAAAAGTGATCAGGCTACCGTACTCCCGTTTCGTGCCAACAGTTCTCTGAACTTCTCCGCCGGGACTGGTGGACTGAAGAGATAGCCCTGGAACGAGTCGCACCCTTCTTGAGCCAGAAGCGCCCTCTGTTCTACCGTCTCCACCCCTTCACTGATGACCTTCAATCCCAGTTTGTGGGCCATGGCGATGATCGCCTCCACGATGGCGGCGTCGTCGCTGTCTTTGGTTACGTCCCTTATAAAGGAGCGGTCTATCTTCAGTGAATGGAGCGGGAAACGCTTCAGGTGGGCAAGGGAGGAATATCCGGTACCAAAATCGTCGATGGCCAGCTTGACCCCCGTCTTATGGAGTTCATCCATTATGCTGTTCGCATGCTGCATGTTGTGCATGACGATCTCTTCGGTGAGCTCCAGCTCCAGCGAGGCCGGATCGAGGCCGCTTTCCTGAAGTGTTTTCACAACGATCTCAAGCAGGTTTTCGCTCTTGAAGAGACGGTCTGAAAGGTTGATGGCCATCGTTATCGGGGCAAGGCCGGCCTCCCGCCATTTTTTGTTCTGCAAGCAGGCAGTCCGCAACATCCATTCATCTATCCGGGCGATGAGTCCTGTTTCAGCTGCCAGCGGCAGGAAGTCCGAGGGAGGTATGAGGCCCAGCTCCGGGTGCCGCCATCGCACGAGCACCTCGGCGCCGATTATCCGGTTGGTCGCAAGGTCAACCTGAGGCTGGAAATAGGCGGTAAGTTCCTGCCGTTCAATGGCGTGTCTCAAGGCGCTTTCCATGGAGAGGTGAGCGGATGTCTTCACCTCCAGGTCGGTGGAGTATATCTGATAGGTGTTTTTGCCGATCTCCTTGGCGTGATACATGGCTATTTCCGCATGTTTCATCAGGGTATGAGGGTCGTTGCTGTCGCCGGGCGCGATGCTGATGCCGATGCTGGTGGTGACGAACAGCTCATGG
>JAOUDF010000152.1 GCA_029859385.1 Nitrospirota bacterium | reverse complement strand
TACCGGCGGATACATGCCGCTGGCCGCGACCCTTGCCACCGAGCGCATATACGAGGCATTCCTCGGCGAATACGAGGAGTTCAAAACCTTCTTCCACGGCCATACCTACACCGGCAATCCGCTGGGATGCGCCATTGCCCTGGCCAATCTCGACCTGTTCGAAAACGAGCGGCTGATAGATCGTCTTCAGTCAAAGATCGCGCTGTTTGTCGAACTGCTGGAAGGGTTGAAAGTGCACCCCCATGTCGGAGAGATCCGCCAATGCGGGGTAATGGTGGGAGTCGAGCTGGTGCAGGACAAGGCGTCAAAGGAGCCTTATCCGCTGACGGACCGTATCGGTCACAAGGTCTGCATGGAGATGCGAAAAGGCGGCATCATCCTCCGCCCCCTGGGGAACGTGATAGTGATGATGCCGCCTTTGTCGATACGTGAGGATGAGCTCAAATTGATGGTAACTACGGCTGGGCAGGCCATCGGGACAGTCTGCTGCCGACAGGATCTTACCCCCTGACGCCGTCCTTGTTCCCTTTGGGTTCCAGCCCGCCCAGAGTATAGACGTTCCGTGCGTTCCACATCAGCCAGCCATAGGCATTGGCGTCATAGACGGCTTTTTTCTGAAGCATGATCTTGTGGCTGTCGTAGTCCGCGCCGATGTCAAAGTCCTGGAGCCACGGCCTTATCTTGGTTCCGGTCCCCTTGATCGTCTCCATCCCCTTGGCAATGCTCTTGTAGACAACCTCGTAAGGATACAATGCCGGATTCTTGTAGCCGAGAAATCCGGAAGGATAGTGGGACGGATAGACCATGGGGCAGATGTAGTCCACGTGCCCCGCCGCATCGATCAACCTCTGACCAATGTTGAGGTCGTCCTTCTGCCAGGTCGTAAGACCGAAAAGGTCCACGGAAAGGAATACACCCTGGGAGCGGACCTCCTTGTCGATATACTCGAAAAATGCCTTCATGTTCTCATATTTGGGCCGGGTGCTGTCCCAGTGCGGGTACGCGAGGTCGTCCATCTTCCCGTCGGTCGGGAAACGGATATAGTCGAAGTTGATCTCATCGAAGCCCTTCTCTATGGCCTCTCGGGCAATCGCGACATTATACTCCCATATCTTGCGCACGGAAGGATCAACCCACGCCAACCCTTTCTTGTCGCGCCAGAGTGTTCCTTTCTCCTTGCTCTTTATCGCCCATTCCGGCCTTTTCTCCGCCAGGGCAGGGTCCTGGAATACGGCAATCCTGGCAATAAGGTAGATGCCCGCCTTCTTGCATTCCCGCACCAGGGCGTCCAGGTCGCGGATACGGCGTTCTTGCAGTTTCAGCTCCTGCACCAGCGGCACGTTGCTCTCATAGCAGATCTTGCCGGTGGAATCCTTCAGGTCGATCACCAGGGCGTTGATCTCCTTCTGTTTTGCAAGCTGGATAAACTCCTGGATACGCTTGGTTCCGGCAGTCCATGACGAAACGTAAAGACCTTTTACATATATCTCGCCCATATCCCGGCTACGCCCTGCAAGAGGGACAAGCTGCGGGAACCCCGGAAGGAACATGGGGTTGGGAGTCAATTCCCTGGTTGCCTCGGTCTTTACATTTCCATGTATTGCATCCATGACATGCTCAGCCGGCGGCGCAGGGGATTGCTCGGTACTCGATTCAGCCCAATAAGAACCGGTGGCAAAGACCACTGCCAGCGACAACGACAAACTCGCAACAATCCATATTCCTTTCGATACAGCCTTCATGACTCCCTCCGGGTTGCAATGCGCAGTTGATTACTTTACACCATATGGCGTTCATGTTATCTATCGGCACTGCCGATAAGAAGATTAATCGCTAGAGCGTGCCGTTGTGCCGAATTTTCCATGAAATTCCATTCACGATCAATTCAGCTTGTTATTCTGCATACCATCTTCCTGGCGTTTGCCTGCGCGCCTGCCATCGCGTCCGTAGAGCCGGCGACACTGAAGGCCCTCCCCGATGAAGTACAGGCGGGCAGACAGGCAACATTCAAGCTGACCACAAAGAAAATCGACGGCATCAGAGAGGTTGAAGTCTCCTACCGTGGACCGGGCATCTGGTTCGCCGAGTCGCTGGAACTCAAAAAAACAAAGACAAAAAAACAGAAAATCTACTGGGAGGCGACTACCCCGGAACGCTTGGACCATCCAGGGGAGATCATCTATTTTCTCCGGCTCGTCAAAGATGATGGAACCGAGACCATTACCGATGAACTGTCAACGGTCATCACTTCAGCCGATATCCCCCCCCGCATCTCCGACCCCCACCCCTCACCCCTCTTTCCCGTGGCAGGGAATTCATTCAAAATGATCTCGCACATAGAGGATGACAAAGGGGTAAAACGTGTCTCCCTCTTTTATCGCATGGGGCAAAACGATAAATTCCGCGAAGTCCCCATGAGACGCCGGTCGGGCAACAAGAAAGACGGCAAGTGGGTTTATCTCTTTAAAAAAGTCGGCAATGCCGGCAGCATGACCTGCTACGTAAAGGCATGGGACACCGCCAAACAGTCAGCCCGGTCAAACGACCTGAGCTTTGCCGTCCGGACTCCGGCCTCACTCCCCGCAGTACAGGGCCTCAGTGCCAAGGCCGAGAGCGACGGGATAGTAAGGCTCTCCTGGGAACCTGTCAAGGAAAGAGTGGCCGAGGAATACCATCTGTTTCGAGACGGCCGTTTTCTTGGCTCAACCACATCAAGCGAATTCACTGATAGAGACCTCCCGCCGGCCGCAAATCTTATCTACCAGGTGGCTGCAACTAAAAATGATGATATCGTCGGCCCGCGCAGCGAAGCCGTAAAGGTTGAGATCCCCGTCACCGCCAACCGGCCTCCGCGCGTCTGGGTTTCTGAGATGTGGCGGGCAACCCCCGTTTATCCCGGCGCAACAATCTCCGGCGGAGCAGAGGATACCGATGCGTCGGACGCGGTAAAATCGCTGCGGATCACTCTCGACAACGGCCTTTCGAGGACTATCCAGGGAAAAGATCTTAGAGAATGGTCATTTCATATCCCTTCGGACACACGCCTCAGCGGCCGTCATACCCTTGTAGTGGAGGCCTTCGACCGACACGGTGCCGTGAGAAGAAGCGAATCCTCTCTTCTTTTTGTTCTCGAGGATCCCAGGCCGCTGCGGAACAAGACCATAACCATAGATGCGGGCCATGGCCTCTTCTGGACAGGGAAGGAATGGAGCTATCAGCGTCCCCATTGTTACGAGACGGACGGGGAGGTTACCTGCAACAGAGAACTGTCCGTGACGGGTGACGGACTCGTTGAGGATGAGATCACCATATTCCTGGCCGAAAAAGTGGTGAGACACCTTAAGAACCTTGGCGCCAGGGTTCTCACCACCCGCGACCTGGAGCGGCAGAACAAGATCGGTGCCAGCGGTTACCCCGTGTGGAGAGAAGGTGCCCTGTGCTATCTTACCGGCATACCCGAGTCGGCCCCGAAATGGCGGAGTGACGACGTACATGTAAGGTGGCAATATGCGGAATTCATGCAATCCGACATCATGGTCAGCATCCACGCCAACCTGGGGAAGATGAGCGGCACCGAAACCATCTACAGCTACGACGACCGAAAGGACGGTAAAGACAGGCAGCTTGCCAACGACATTCAGCAGGCCGTCATAAGTGAATTGCGCAAGAGAGACCCGCTATGGGTTGACCGGAGGGCAAAGACCGACCTCGAAGCCAGCGCCCATTTCGATGCAGTGGTGAAGCGCCCCCTCCTCCCCTCAGTCATCGTAGAGGCAGGATTCAACGACAACATCAGAGACCACCAGAACCTCAAGGATCCAGCATTTCAGGAGTCTTTCGCCAAAGGCGTAGCCACCGGCATACTACGCTACTTTGAAAGACAGCAAACTCGTTCATCCTCATCAGCAGACTACTCCAAATAGAGCCTCCTCCATAATTCCAAGCTGCGTTGCATGCTTGCCATACCATTTCAGCCTGTGTTATAAGGAGCCTGATTTTATGTCAGAGCAACTTTACTACAGGTATCTAAATGGATCAGTCGGCAGGAACAGGCCAATTCAGATCGGGGTATATCGGCATCGTCGGGCGTCCCAACGTGGGGAAATCAACCCTCCTCAACGCCCTCCTCGGTGAAAAAGTCGCCATTATAACCAACCGTCCTCAAACCACCCGGACCCGCATCCTCGGCATAAAGAACCTCCCCGGGTGCCAGATGATATTTCTCGACACCCCCGGCATCCACAAGCCGATGAGCCGTCTCAACGAAATCATGGTAGAGACGGCGTGGAAATCGGCAAAGGATGCCGACGTACTGCTGGTCGTCATAGACGCGGTAGAGGGCATCACCAGGGACGATCGCGAAATTATTGATATCGCCCGCGAACTCGAAAAGCCAACCCTCCTGATCATCAACAAGGTCGACCTGGTCCACAAACCTACCCTGCTGACTCTCATGAAAAAGTGCAGTGAGCTTCACGATTTTGTCCAGCTTGTCCCCATCTCGGCCCTGCGTTTCGAAAACCTCGACCTCCTCGTCAAGCTGATCCCCCAGTATCTTCCGGAAGGGCCTGCCTACTTCCCGGACGACCAGTTCACCGACCAGACCGAGCGCTTCATGGCAACCGAGATCATCCGGGAGAAGGCCATACTCCAGACCCACCAGGAACTTCCGTATGTGATCGCGGTGGAGCTTGAAAACTGGCATGAGGAGAGCGACCGGGACCTGGTCAACATCGCCGCCGTCATCTATGTGGAAAAAGACTCCCAGAAGGCCATCGTCATCGGAAGCGGCGGCCTCAAGCTGCGAGAGATCGGACGCCTCGCCCGCCTCGACATAGAGAAGCTGATTCACAAGAAGGTGTTTCTCGAATTGTGGGTCAAAGAGAAGGGAAGCTGGCGGGATGACGAACGGGCCTTGAGCCAGTTCGGATATGAAGCGTAGGGCTCAGGCCTGCAAAGACTTGCCCTTTAACCTCGCAGCAATCTCGCGTCCCAGCAAGGCGGCGCTCTCCACCGTACCCGGCTGATCTTCAAAACTGTTCACGCCGACCGACGCCACCGTCGCCTCCGGGCCATACAACATCTTGACTCCTGTCATTTGGCACTCATCACCGAAACCGCATTTGATGCAGGGGACATTCCCCATCACCTTCACCGCCCCCACAAACTCCATCCCCTCTTCCATCATGTAGAATTTAATGGCGTTCATGCCGAAGTCAAAAGCAGGCGGCAGCGCCTCGTTCCCCTCAGGTACGGCGCAGGTAATGACCGCGCCACCCGGCTTGCCTGCCATGAATCCGTGCTTGTGCCGCAGGGGATAGAGGCGCTCAATGAATGACTTTGTCCGGGCATCGAGGGACGAATAAGGCGTGAACCCGCCAACGATCAGCGCGTCGGCCGCCTTCGCCTTTTCCGCCAGAAGAATGCCGTCATCCTCGATGACACAGCGGTTCGTGTCCACGCACCCAAGACAGGCACGGCACGGTGCCACCGTGTAGTCGACGAGCTTGACAAACTCTGTTTCTAACCCCGTTGCCTCCAGCGCCACTTTCACGGCCCTGTCGGTGTTACTGTTTTCAATCGGTGAGCCGGATATTCCGAGAACTTTCATGATGCCCTCCATGCGACTATTTCAAGTAATGAAGTATCTGACTCTCACTCACCGCATCAATCTTGCCAGTTGATACGGCGCGCAGCGTCCGGTGGACCGCAGGGTTATGCGTCATGCATTCTTCCCGGAATATAGAGGACTCTTGTTATCGTTCGCCCTTAGCCAGTGTTCGTAACCGTCAATCTCTGGACCGCCGAGATTGAGGGCGAACTCCTCTCCAAATATTGCGACAACGATGTAGTACTCGTTCGTAGGCGTAACCAAGATGTCGAACTCATGTAGCACTTCATACGGCCCCCCTCCATCGTCAAATTGGGAGTCAGGGGAGTAGACGGTACGGTGCGAGTATGGCCAGACCAGCTTTGAATTGCCGAGTCGTACGTAACGCCTAAGTTTCTCCAGTTCGGGCTGATTGATGATTTCATCCAATCCGCCGGG
>JAOUDF010000151.1 GCA_029859385.1 Nitrospirota bacterium | reverse complement strand
GGCAACGGTGAGGCCGTCTCCCTTTCCCGAACTCCGGGGAAAGGCCGAATGGCTCAAGATAAAGCCCCAAGAGCACTCTGAGGGGGGCAAATGAACTTCGATTCCATTGGCAAGCGCCTGCTACTGGGCTTTTTCATCATATCGCCAATCCCCCTGGCGCTTCTGGCATTCCTCTACCTCCATAACTTTGAGAAATCGATCAAGAAAGAGGTACTGATCAGGCTTGACCAGATCGCGGACAAGAAGTTGGACAAGGTGGAAGAATATATCACAGAGCGGGTCGGCGATACCCGGACCCTGAGTAAAATCCCGTCGCTTTTGAACGCCTTCGAGGAACTCAACACTGTCTGGCAAAAGAGCGGCAGGGACTCCACCCGATACAAGGAGTTGGACAGGCAGATCAGGAACCGACTCGGCAGTTATGTCGATACCTACGGTTATTACGATATCCTGCTGATCAATTCCGACGGCGACGTCATCTTTTCCATTGCCCATGAAGCCGACTTCGGCACCAACATTTTGACCGGCCCCTACAATGATAGCGTCCTTAATCAGGGCTTTATGCTGGCCAACCAGACCCTGGGAGCAGGCAATACGGCCTATGAACCCTATGCACCCACCAATAACAAACCCGCCATGTTTCTGACCGTACCGCTGTTCAAGAACGACCGCATAATCGGTGTGGCGGCCCTCCAGGCAAACTTTGAGACCATTCAACCGGTCCTGATGGAGAAGGTTGGACTGGGGATGAGCGGCGAGGTCGTCTACGCGAAACAAAAGGGCGGAAAGCTGGAATTTACCGTGCCGCTGCTGCACACACCCAGCCAGGCCTTCCAGTTTGAGGTCCGCGTAGAGGAGCATGCCAGGCCGATGTGGGATGCATTGGAAGGCAACAGGGGCAGCGGTGAGGGGAAAGACTATGTCGGGACCGACGTGGTCGCGGCATGGCGTTTCCTCCCCTCGCTGAACTGGGGGATGGTGGTCAAGATCGATCGGGACGAGGCCTTTGCCGACGCCATCCGGATAAGGCGGGTAAGTGTCGGCCTCCTCATGCTCGGACTGCTGGCGTCTGCCGGGGCCGCCTATGCCGTCGGCAGGCCGATCGTCAGGCCCATACGGCAGCTTACCAATGCGGCATCACAGATAGCCGCGGGCGACCTTAGCCAAAGGGTGCCCGTAGAGGGACGCGACGAACTGGCAACCCTCGCCACATCCTTCAACCGCATGGCCGACAACCTGGCTGAATCTTATGCCGGCCTGGAGAGAAAGGTCCTTGAGCGGACCGATGAACTTAACTCGGTCAACGAGGAGTTGAGCGCCGTCAACGAGGAACTCAATACGGTCAACCAGGAACTGGTCAACGAAGTGGAGGAGCGGCGCAAGGCCGAGGCAGTCCTCCGCGATCGGGAGGCACGGCTCAGCGCTATCCTTGCCACCAGTGTAATCCCTATTATCACTATAAACGAGCAAAAGGTGATCGAAGGGTTCAACCCCGCGGCGGAGCTTCTTTTCGGATATACCCCCCACGAGGTAGCAGGCCGCAACGTGAAGATGCTGATGCCCGAACCGTATCATTCCGAGCACGACCAGTATGTGGACAACTATCTTGAGACCGGGATAAAGAAGGTAATCGGGATCGGCCGGGAGGTTGTCGGCAGGAAGAAGAGCGGAGAGATGTTCCCGATGAACCTGGCGGTAAGCGAAATCCAGACCGGCAGTCACCGGCTCTTTACCGGCATGGTCATGGACCTGACCCAGACCAGACAGTACGAGGACGACCTCAAGGGGGCAAAGGAGGCGGCCGAGGCGGCAAGCCGCGCCAAGAGCGACTTCCTGGCCAACATGAGCCACGAGATCCGGACCCCCATGAATGCCATAAACGGCATGTCATATCTGGCGCTTCAGACCGAGCTGACGCCGAAGCAGCGCGACTACCTTCAGAAGATCCGGACGGCGTCCAACTCTCTGCTGGGGATCATCAACGACATCCTCGACATGGCCAAGGTCGAGGCAGGCCAGATGAAGCTGGAGAGTATTCCCTTCGACATCGACGAAGTCCTCGAAAATGTCTTCGCCATGGTCAAGCTGAAGGCGGCCGAAAAAGGGCTCGAGCTGGTGCTTTCCGAAGAAGAATGCCTGCCGGTGCGCCTGATGGGCGACCCACTGCGGGTGGGGCAGATTTTACTGAACCTTGTGAGCAATGCCGTAAAGTTCACCGCTGCCGGGCAGGTCATCGTGAAGATCAGAAAGGTAGAAGGAGACCAGCAGGCCGGCCGCATAACCCTCAGCGTCGATGTCATCGACTCCGGTATCGGCATGACCGCCGAGCAGATGGACAAGCTGTTCAAGCCCTTCAGTCAGGCCGATACCTCATCCACCCGCAAATACGGCGGCACGGGACTGGGTTTGGTAATAAGCAGAAAGCTGGCCGAGATGATGGAAGGTACCATTACCGCAAAGAGTACCCCCGGCAAGGGAAGCACTTTCACCTTCACCGTCCCGTTCATGCTGCCCGAGGGCGATGAGGAATACCGCATGCTGCCTTTAACCCTCAGGGGCATGAAGGCCCTGGTCACCGACGACAATGAGGTGACCAGAAAGGTCTGGCAAAACACCCTTGAATCCCTGGGGTTCAGCGTGACCATGGTCAAATCATGCAAAGAAATAGTCCCTGAAATGGAGCGGCCAACCGGAAAAGGGGAAGCGCCCCCCGCCATCGTCGTTATCGACTGGCGGCCGCCGGAGTCAGACTGCATCGAGGTCATCGCAGGACTGAAGCGGCATTCCCGCCGCCCCCCTGTCATCATCATGGCCACGAGCCTTGTCGATGAAGAGACAACTCAGCAGGCCACGGCAGCGGGAGTCGACCGTTGCATCCTCAAGCCGGTCACGCCCTCCACCCTCCTCGACATCGTCATGGACTTCTTCGGCGACCGGGTGGTGAGAAGCGCACGGGAGTATGCCATCCATCGGAAAGATGAGAAAAAATTTTTCAGCGGACGGGTCCTGCTTGCCGAAGACAATGAGATCAACCAGGAAGTAGCCCGAGAGATTCTGACCGGCATGGGGCTTACGGTCGAGATAGTGGTCAACGGACGGGAAGCCGTCGACAGACTGAGCGTCTCTCCCGGCGAGTTCGATATTGTCTTTATGGACCTGCAGATGCCTGAGATGGACGGCTATGAAGCGACCGGCATGATCCAATCGGTGGAGGGGCTGCGAGACCTCCCGATAATCGCCGTAACCGCCCATGCCCTGGCCGATGAACGCGAAAAGTGTCTTGCCGCTGGCATGAACGACCATATCTCAAAACCGATAGAACCGGAGAGGATCGAGGAAGTCCTCGCAAGATGGCTCTCCTCTTCGACACGGAAATCCGGCAGGGATATCTCCGGCAGCGGTGAAACCATCCCCGACCTGGAGGGCGTTGACGTGAAGGCGGCTCTTAAAAGACTGGGAGGAAACCTGCCGCTCTTTAACAAATTGCTGTCGGGGTTCAAGACCGATTTCGGCGGCGTTGTCGATGAGATAGAAAAGGCCATCGAGGCGGGCGGTTTCGTCGCGGCCAGGGGCAGGGCTCACGCCCTCAAGGGGGTAGCGGCCAATCTCTCCCTGACTGAAATACAAAAGGTAGCAAGTGCCCTTGAAACGGCTCTGGGTTCAGAGGATTTTAGTGATCATGCCCCTCTCCTCCATGAGCTGCGAAGGGCCGTTGAGGTAGTAAAGGGCTCTGGCGAAATTGCCGAACCGACTATGGAGATGCAGGAGACCCCTGGTGTTGCAGAAAAACCAGAGACTGACGAGAAAGAGGAAATCATGGCGCTCGTCGACGAGGTCATCGAGCTTCTGAAAAAACATCATATGAGAGCCCGGCAGTCCGTGACATTGCTCGAAAACAAATTGACGGGCCGGGACCTCGACAAGGAAGTAACTGCGATGGTCGCGGGGATGAAGCGGCTCGACTTCGGGGGGACCCTCGAGGAAGTGCTGAAGATCGCCGACAGATTAGGCAATAAGGAGGCTTAGAGGCATGCCATGAACAGCCTGCGACAGACCGTCCTTATCGTCGATGACATTGTGGCCAATCTGGAAGTGCTCGCCGAAGTCCTGGGAGACGATTTTGAAGTATTGGTCGCCACCAACGGCAACGATGCGCTGAAGATCGCCGAGGAGCAGTCGCCCGACCTCGTCCTTCTCGACATCATGATGCCGGACCTTGACGGCTACGAAACCTGCATCAGACTGAAAGAAAACCGCCATACCAGACAGATACCGGTGATCTTCGTGACGGCCCTCGACCGGGAGGTCGACGAGGCCAGGGGGCTCGAGGTCGGGGCCATAGACTACATTACCAAACCGTTCAGTCCACCCATTGTAAAAGCGCGCGTAAAGAACCATCTTGAGCTTAAACACCAGAGAGACATCCTTGAAAACCTGGCATTCATCGACGGGCTCACCGGCATATCCAACCGTCGCCAGTTCGACAGGCGTATCGAAGAAGAATGGCGCAGAGCATCACGAAACGGGGAGCTGCTTTCCCTCATTCTCATCGACATCGACTTTTTCAAAAAGTACAATGACCATTACGGACACCTGGCCGGCGACGACTGCCTGAAGCAGGTGGCGGAAACGCTGGCTTCATCGCTGAAACGGCCGGGCGACGCAGTGGCCCGGTACGGGGGCGAAGAGTTTGCCTGCATCCTTCCCCAGACCGATGCCGAAGGCGTCAACAAGCTGGCTGAAACCCTGCGCCAGGCGGTCGCCAACCTGCGTATTCCCCATGCCGCGTCAACCGTAACAGACCATGTCACCTTGAGCCTCGGTGTCGCCACCTGTTCTCCCACCCCCGCGACGTCGCCGGAGAGCCTCGTCACCGCGGCCGATAAAATGCTCTATATGGCCAAGGAGGAGGGGAGGAACCGGGCGGTCGGGTACAGACCGTAGGGCATACAAACAAAAGGAGCGGGCCCTTTGCCTGGACCCGCCCCTTTCCTTGTTCACACTTCAAAAGCATCTATCCTGAATCTAGTCCGCCTGCCTCCGCAGGAAGGTGGGGACATCGAACTCATCCTCATCTATACCGAGATCGACCTGGTTGAAATCAACACCGCTCGTACCGGTCTTGCGGAACAGCTGGGGACGGCTGACAATCTTCGGATTGGCTGCGGGTTTCGCGATTGCCTGGGGGGCCTCCCATTCGGTCTTGGCGGAATTTGCCGACGTTTCCACCTTGTCGAAACCGGTGGCAATGACGGTGATCTCCACATGGTCAATCATGGTGGGGTTGATGACCGAGCCGAAGATGATGTTGGCCTCGGGGTCGGCAACCTCGTGGATGATGGAAAGCGCTTCGTTGATCTCGTACAGCGAGAGGTCGTCACCACCGGTAATGTTGATGAGAACGCCGCGCGCCCCCTCAATGGAGCCGTCTTCGAGAAGGGGACTCGATATGGCCCGCTGGGCGGCCTCGATGGCGCGGTTTTCGCCGCTGGCGGTGCCCGTTCCCATGACGGCCCTTCCCATGCTCGACATGACGGTCTTCACATCGGCGAAATCAAGGTTGACAAGACCGGGGATCATGATGAGGTCGGAGATACCCCTTACCGCCTGCCTCAGTACGTCGTCGGCCATCTTGAAGGCCTCCTGCATCGGCGTCTTCCGGTCGGCTACGTTGAGGATGCGCTGGTTGGGAATGATGATGATGGTATCGACATTCTTCTTCAGCTCCCGGATCGACTCCTCGGCGTTGCGAAGTCTACGGCTCCCCTCGAAGATAAAGGGTTTGGTGACGATCCCCACGGTGAGGGCGCCGATCTCGCGCGCAATGCTGGCGATTACCGGGGCCGCACCGCTTCCGGTACCGCCGCCCATGCCCGCAGTGACGAAGACCATGTCGGCGCCTTCGAGCTTCTGGCGTATCTTCTCGGCGTCTTCGTTGGCGGCATTCCGCCCGACCAGCGGATCGCCGCCGGAGCCGAGGCCCCGGGTAACCTTGCTTCCCAACTGGAGCCTAATGGTCGCCAGCGACCGGTTGAGGGCCTGCAGGTCGGTGTTCGCGGCGATGAACTCGACTCCCTCGA
>JAOUDF010000150.1 GCA_029859385.1 Nitrospirota bacterium | reverse complement strand
TGAGAAAACAGTAGAGGCACGGATGCCGTGCCCGGTTTAAGGTTCAATGTTCAAAGTTGGGAAAAAGAGATGTCATTCCGGCGAAAGCCGGAATCCAGTTCTTTGAATGGTTGAAAGACTTCTGGACACCGGTTTTCACCGGTGTGACGATCGTAGAAAACTCATAAGGTAATTCTGTGGACGACATTTTACTATCCGTAAGAAATCTCAGAACCTGGTTCGAAAGCAGCAAGGGACCCATCCGCGCGGTGGACGGCGTCAGCTTCGATGTGCGCAAGGGCGAGTGCTTTGCCCTGCTGGGTGAGTCGGGCTGCGGCAAGTCGATGACCGCGCTGACCATCATGCAGCTGTTGCCGCCGCAGGCAAGGGGCAACGTAGCGGGGGAGGTGCTGCTCGACAACCGTGACCTGCTGGCGCTGCCCGAAGTCGCCATGCGCGACGTGCGCGGCCGACGCATCGGCATGATCTTCCAGGAGCCGATGACGTCGCTCAACCCTGTCCTCTCCGTAGGGGCGCAGATCAGCGAAGGCCTGGCCAGGCACAAGGGCCTCAAGGGCACGGCGGCGCGAAATCGCGTGCTGGAGCTGCTCGACGCCGTCGGCATCCCCGACCCCGGCCGCCGCATCGACGAGTATCCGCACCAGCTCTCCGGCGGTATGAAGCAGCGCGTCATGATCGCCATGGTCCTTGCCGGCGAACCCGAGCTGCTCATCGCCGACGAGCCCACCACCGCGCTGGACGTAACGATACAGGCGCAGATCCTCGAACTGCTCCGCAAGCTCCAGAAAGAGACCGGCATGGCGCTGCTCCTCATCACCCACGACCTCGGCGTCGTGGCCGAGATGGCCGACCATGTGGCGGTCATGTACGCCGGGCACATCGTCGAGCAGGCGCCGCGGGAAGGGTTCTTCGGCAACCCCGGCCATCCCTACACGCGAAAGCTCTTTGCCTCGCTCCCCGGGCAGGCCAAGCGCGGCCACAAGCTGGCCATCATCGAGGGGACCGTGCCGTCGCTGGCGCAGGTCTTTACGGCCTGCCGCTTTGCCGACCGCTGTGATTACGTCTGGCCCGCCTGCCACGAGACCGCGCCGCGATGGATCGAGATCGGCGCCGGTCACGGCACCCGCTGCCACCTGCAGGACCCGATGATGACGCGCCCCGCCGATGCGCCCATACGGGGCCAGCAAACGCAGGATGCTACTCCGCCCCAAAAGGACGGCAACACCCTGATGAAGGTCGACGACCTCAAGGTCCACTTCCCCGTGCGAAAGGGGTTGTTCCAGAAGACCGTCGGCCATGTGCATGCCGTGGACGGCGTTTCGCTCGAACTCAGGAAGGGGCGCACACTGGCCCTCGTCGGCGAGTCGGGCTGCGGCAAGACCACGGCGGGCAAGGCCATCCTGCAGCTCATACGCCCCACCGGCGGGAGCATACGCTACGGCGACACCGAACTCACGAAACTCGACAGCCGCGGCCTGCGCCCCTATCGGCGCGATTTACAGTTCATATTCCAGGACCCGTACTCCGCCATGAACCCGCGCATGCTGGTGTCGGACATCGTCGCCGAGGGGATGATTGCGCAGGGAGTCGGCGGCGACGACGCCAAGAACGGCAACCGCGTCGGTCAACTGCTGGAGCAGGTAGGCCTGCTGCCCGAGGCCGCCCGTCGCTACCCCCACGAATTCTCCGGCGGCCAGCGCCAGCGCATCTGCATCGCCCGCGCCCTCGCCGTGGAGCCAAAGGTCGTCGTCTGCGATGAGCCCACCAGCGCCCTCGACGTCTCGGTGCAGGCGCAGATACTCAACCTGCTCAAAGGGCTGCAGGACGATCTGGGGCTTTCGTACCTCTTCATCACCCACAACATGTCGGTGGTCGAGTACCTGGCCCACGAGGTGGCGGTGATGTACCTCGGCCGCATCGTGGAACACGGCGCCGTGGATGAGGTGCTGGGGAGCCCGAAACACCCGTATACCCAGGCGCTGCTTTCCGCCGTGCCCACCCTCGACAAGGCCAGCGGGCGCGAAGTCATCCGCCTGCAGGGCGACATACCGTCGCCCATCAACCCGCCCAAGGGGTGCCACTTCCATCCGCGCTGTCCGCATGTTATGCCGCAGTGCAGGGAAACCTACCCCGGCGCGACGCCGCTCAGTGATACGCGGACGGTGAAGTGTTATCTGTATGGGGAGGGTGGGGGCTAAGCATTGAAATATGGGCTGTTGTTTGATAATGTCAATCAACATGCCGAAAAAGTTACGCGGGATTAAGCCGAATAACCACTGATGAAACAATGAAAACATTGGACGAAATCAAGACGATCCTCAGGCAGCATCGCGGTGTCCTCGCCGAGAAATATGGTATTGCCGTCGTAGGCATCTTCGGCTCGTATGTCAGGGGTGAGCAGAAAAGCACGAGCGATCTCGATCTGCTGGTCGAGTTCGTCCACCCCATCAGCATCCTGGAGCTTGTAGGGGCGGAAATCTATCTTGCCGACGTGCTTGGGATAAAGACCGACCTCGTTCCCAAACGCGATGTGCGCGCCGAACTACGCGAGATCATTCACAAGGAGGCAGTGGCTTTATGAGTCGAAATGCCCTCTTGTACATAAAGGATATCCTGGAAAACATGCGTGACGCCGAGGAGTTCATTGAAGGGCTGTCATACGAACAGTTCTGCGCGGATAAAAGAACCGTGAACGCAGTGTTGCGCTCGGTCGAGGTCATGGGTGAAGCGGCAAAAAATGTCCCGGAGGATGTTCGCGCCGCATACCCGCAAGTGCCCTGGAAAGAAATGTCCGGCATGCGCGACAAGGTGATCCATTTTTATTTCGGGGTGGACAAGGAAATAGTCTGGCTGGTGGTGAAGGACCGTATTCCCGTCCTGCGACCTCTGTTTGAAAGGATTTTGCGGGATATTGAAGGGGCATGAACGGACTTTGCCACGGAGAAGATCGAGTGGCTTACACGCAAAACAAGGCATTAGAGCTTGCCCGGTCTTTCTTGAAGCAGGCGTCGAAAAGGCACCAAATCCGCCTCGCCTATCTCTTTGGTTCCTACGTTCGCGGAACCCAGAAAGACTACAGCGATATCGACTAGCTCTCGTTGTGCCCGGCAAAGGCGAGCGATATTACGAAGAATCCCTTGCCATATTTCATGAAGCCCAGGAGTTTAACTCATTGCTGGAAGTCATCTGCTTCAAGGAAGATGAGTTTGAACGGGGCGAGGCTGCGGTTGTTGCATAGATAAAGAGAGAAGGGCTTCGGATAGATTTTTCTTGAAGTTCCTTTCGTGCGAGGGTTGTTCTGGAAAATGTCAATGCAAGATGTGACCCCAATATCTTGTTTTGTCATTTTCAAGAAGCGACCCCAGGGTTTCCCTTTATAGCGGAGAGATATAGTGTGGAAGGAATATTGGCCAGTTTATGAGCGCTTGGAAAATGAGTTTTGCGATCTCACCTTTTCGGTAGCCCTCAATGATGCACATTTGGAGGTGTACTCACTAAGGTTGGCTGAGCTCATTTTGCGAATTTGCGGGGAATGCGAGAATGTAGCCAAGACGCTCATCACACAGTTAAAACTTGAGAAGCCCTCTCGCCTTGACTTTCCATCAATTGGGAATACCCTGTCACGTGCTGTACCATTTCAAAAAGTCATGGTTGAAGTGGTTTGGCCTTATCAGAATCTCTCAAATACTACTCTCAAACCGTTCTTGAATTGGTCGAATCGTAGAAGTAAGAATCCATCTTGGTATGACGCCTATAATGGTATTAAACACAATAGGAATTCAGAGTTTTGCAAGGCAAATTTTGCCAATGCGATGAATGCCCTCGCTGGACTATTTGCGCTGAATCTGTGGCTTAGAAGGGATGACATAGAAGCTGAAACCCAATGGATCGTGCTCGCGAGGAAAAAGATTAACTCATACTCTAGTTTTTTTAGCCCAGAGCAATTCTTAAAGTTAGGTGCAGGTAGCACGCAGCGAAGATTGAAATTCGCAGTAGAGGAAACCTCTGGAGCTATAGAGGGACGACCAGAAAATTATAAGATTCTTTCCATTGAGGATACTACGTAGAAGAAGAGGGGCACCCACTCGGTGTGGGCGCCGCGAAGATATGATCGCTATTTGGGTTCTTGGAAAAGCTAGCAAGCACTAAGGGTCGGGGCTCCACTTTACATTTTTGGGGCGGCTGCCCCTTAGTGAGTTTCAGAAAATGGTAAATGAAGACCTGACCCTTCTTGGGTGCGTGACCCTTCTTGGGTGCGCTACCTAAATCAGCGTATTAGGTGTTATGTATGAAAAAGAATCCAGGGCCATCAAAGGGTGATGCAGGTACGGCGGCCTATATTGAGCAGCGACTGCTCTGCCTTGATCATGCACGCGATCTCATTGCGAGTGCCGAGCGCGTGCTGGCGAGCGATAATGCTTATCCGAATATTGCCTATCATTTGGCAATCCTTGCCATGGAAGAAATCGGCAAGGCGGGTATGCTGTGCGCTCGAGGAGTCACGGGCGGCGCTTGGGATACCAGTTGGATCGATAGACGCCTTGATGATCACATCTGGAAGTTGATGTGGGCAATATGGTCTCCAAGCTTGTCGGGCGGCAAGATCGATCCCGAGAGCTTCAAAGAGGCCCGACAGTTTGCCGAAAGCACACATGACCGTCGTATGGCCGGTCTTTACGTCGATTACGAGCATGGGGCCAAAGCCCCACCCAGACGGGCCGTGCGGGTCGATCATGCAACGTCGCTCATGAAACTCGCTAAAGCTTGTCTCGAACTAGAGGAAACAACGGGCGCACCGACTCTAGGTGAGAGCGTCGAGGAACTGGAATGGTTTCTTGCGACCGCCAGCGATGAGCAGGGACGTAAGATGCTCTTCAGCCGGCCTTTCATACAAAAACACGAAGAGCTTGGCGGCAACACTCGTGCATGGGTCCACTGGGCGCGTGAAGAATTCGGAAAAGTAGCTGAAGCAGAAAAGGAACATCTCAAGCGAGAACTGTCACGCCAGGCGAGCAAGCCCGGTCAGGGAAAGCCGAAGTGGCTGATGAAGGTACGAGTGCAAACGCCTTCCCATTCACTACGCCAGAAAACGCTGAACTTCTGGAACGACCGCATCGAGGCGGTGAAGATGCGCACGGCGGGACCTAAGCATCAGGATCTCCTGCTCGAAATGACAATTCACGATCACATCAAACTCGAGCAGCTCTTCGACGTTGGGCTCGTAATGAGTAAGATGCATCTTGTCATGCTGAACATCGGGACGGGGGGATTCTTCTGGTACGAGCTTTCCGGTCAGGCGGAAGCCTATTATGAAAGCGTTCAGGATCTTGAAGCCCCGAATATGCAGGTTTTTATCGGTCGCTTGAGCGGATTTTCAAAGGAATGGGCAGAAAATCGCCCCGACGGTAGCAAACGACAACGCGTGGCTTTAGAGGAGGTGCATCTCAACAATGCTATCAGGGCAATGGTGGCATTTGGGTTAATGCCGGACCACGAGGCTGAGCCGATCTTCGGCCAATATCTCCTCGGGCTCTCGCTTCTGAGTAAAACTGATCTGCATGTGTCGCTTGAGACTCAGGCACGCGATGCTTTCCTGGCATCATTGCGTCGTGGGATGCATCAGTTTGGCGACCTGGAAAGCGGAGATGCCGAGCTTCTCCCATCCTTGCATCGCGTGTTTCAAACTATCATCGAGGAAGAAGCCCAACGGACCCTGGTATTCGGACAGCTGGAAACTCCCGGCAAAGCATCCTTAGGCGATGCCGTCGCTGCGAAGCGTGCAGCCGATCTCTATTTTGCGCTTGTAGCGCAGCGGCGTTGGCCGGAGTTTAGAGGGGCCATAGGGGGGCCATAGAGGGGCCATAGAGGGACATTCCATAAATTCAGGGATATATGGGGTCAGGGATATATGGGGTCAGGCTTTGGTAATTTGCTATCTGCCGCTTCCGTAATCTCGTAATGAAGGCTGACTGGGTCATCAGCCCTTCCCGAACATCAGCTCGTCGATGCGTTCGCAGAGGACATGCCCCAGGGTGATGTGTACTTCCTGGATGCGGGGGGTGTTTTTTGTGGGGACGACGAAGGGGTAGTCGACT
>JAOUDF010000149.1 GCA_029859385.1 Nitrospirota bacterium | reverse complement strand
CCCGACCCGGAACACCTGTTGACGGTGGTTGAGAACGATGGCGCCTATACCGCTTCGATGGAAAGGCTCGTCGTTACGGTGAAACCGGCGGTTCACAGCGGAACGGTAGTTTCTTCCCTCTATGCGTCATTGGCTGCTGCCGGGGTTGAGCAGGACATGGCCCGGGAGTTTGTCGACATCTTTGCCTGGGAGATCGATTTTTCATCGGACCTGCGGCCCGGGGCCGAATGGCGGATACTGTACGAGGAAAAATGGCGCGACGGCAAGGTCCAGGGCATCGGCCGCCTCGCCATGGCGGAACTGGTGAATGGCGGCAGGGAGTCGGCGGCTATCTGGTATGAGGCCGCTCCGGGAAAGGGCGCCTATTATTCGCCGGAGGGGAACTCCATCCGCCGTCAGTTTCTCAGGGCACCGGTCGACAAACGACAGGGTACGGCATCAGTCCCGGTACGTGGTTCCGGTAGCGGCAACAGCGTGGAGTATGGCGCCTTGCCGGGCACTCCTGTGCTGGCTACGGCTGACGGCCGGGTGAGCTCTTTGGGTTCCATAAAGGGGCGCGGAAGAACGCTGACGCTTCGTCACGAGGGCGGCTATATAACCCAGTACACGCACCTCGGCAGTTTCGGTAAAGGGATCAGCAAAGGGGGCAGGGTTCAGCAAGGTGCAGTGGTCGGCTATGTCGGCTCTGCAAAAAAAGGGCGAAGCTATATTGTTTTCTCGGTCCAAAAGGGCGGCAAGGCCATCGACCCACTCAAGCTGCCCAATCTTCCGGCACTCAGGCTTTCATCAAAAGATATGAAAGTGTTCAAGGATTACCTCCAGGAAAAAACAATCTTTCTGCATCAACCCCGGCCTGATCACTCTCAAGTGCAGGGAAGCCCGAAAGAATCTTCCGGCAGGTAGCAGGGCCCGGGAATGTAAGGCCAATTACACAAGTACTCCGGCTGGAAACGGAGAATTGCCTTGACAATGAAAAGACGAAATTGATATACAGTCGTGTCTTTCAGGGGGCGCCCCAGGGCATCTTAAATTATCTTAATCCTGTGGCATCAGCGGTAAGCGTATCGAACAAAAAGATTTCGCGATCCATCCGAAACCCTTGCAAGCATAACTAGGAGGCGCATTTGACTTTCTGTGCCCGGCTGTTCAAAAACCTTCTGCAGTTCAATCTCCCCCCTCTGCATCCTTTCAGTATACCTGATGCACATCATATAATACCCGAACCTCATTGCAATACGATATGCGCCACGCTGGTACAGGTGCGTCAAGAGACTTTCCGATTGTTAAAACTGGTATCGATGTATGTCCCCATCCGCAGATGATAAAGACGAGGTAACCTGGACGGTCGAGGCGCGAGCCCGGCTTGAAGGGATACCCTCCTTCATGCGTGAAGGCATTGCGAAGATGGTGGAAATCCACGCCCGACAGGCCGGGATTGCGCTGATAACGCCCGAATTCATGGCCGAGATGAAAAAGCTGGCCGGTGACCGGATGGGGTCGGTATCGCCGATGCCGCAAAAGCCGGAAGCCGCCGTCAGCTGGGCCGATGACGCTCGGGCACGCTTGGAGAAGGCCCCTTTCTTTGTCAGGGAGGGTGTCCGGAAGCTGGCCGAGAGGCGGGCACGTCAGCGAGGGATGACCGAGGTAACTTCGGAACTCATCACCGAGCTGAGGGATGAATCGGTAATGGCTGCCGGACGCCGTATGCGGAAGATGGGATTTGATACTCTCACCTTCGATGCATTTGATGAGGCAAAAAAGCGGACCGATGACAGCCATAAGATAGAAGTCATGGAACAGGTGAAGGATTTTCTCGAAAGCAAGAAGGGCGGCGATGAGTTTCGCGACCTGCCCATCATGGAGAAGGTAAAGAAGTTTCTGAAGGAGACGGAGGAGCGATGATCGCAGAGATGGCCAAGCACAACGGCGGCAAGCACCGCAACTGGACTGACATCCTTATTATGACGGGGATGGTGGTAAACGGCATCGTCATACTGATGCTCCTCTATTACTATTTCTTTGGCAGATAACGGGGCCCGATGTCTGCTTTTGGCATTTCAATCTTTTAACCGGCAGGGAGGATGATGATGGGACACAGTAACGATTCTAAAACCGGCCCGATAATATTCTGGGCGGTGACCGCGGTGGTGTTGATATTTTTCTGGTGGTTCCTGATTAATACCCACGGCGTTGCCCCGCATCACGGCGGATAATCCAGGGTATCCGAATTGTAAACGGCCATAAATTTTTGGAAAGGAGGCGATGCCATGAACTGGGGCTCATATCTCGGTGCGATAGTAGGAGGATTGGTGATTTTCTTTGTGTTTGACGTGCTGCTGATGAAGGCACAGGGGCTTTCGCTCTTTGTAAAATAAGTCATATCGGGAAACAGGTTCTCTACATATATTTTTAAGGGGAGGAAGCGTAAATGAGTTTTCTGCTGAGAAGGAGCGGATTAAAGGGGCGGGCCGCGGCGATGTTGATCGCCGGGATGCTCCTGGTCCTGCCTCTTTTCCTGCAGCCTTCATCGAACCCGGTTTCGAAGGTGCTGTCGGTTTCCGCTGCATATGCGGAGCAGGCGGCCGATGCGAAGGTTGAAGGAAAAGAAGGGGAGAAAGACGGGAAGCCCAAGTTCATGGCCGCGCCCAAGCTTAAGGAGGGCGATTATCCCTACTTCAAGACCAACATACTGGGCCTTGAGGTAACGCCGCGCATACTTGCATGGCTTATCGCCCAGCTTCATCTGTGGTTTGCCGCCTTTGTTCTGGCGGTGCCTATCTTCGTGCTTCTCATCGAGGCCATCGGGATCGTCACCAAGAACGACAAGTACGACGACATGGCCCACGAGTTCATCAAGGTCAGCATGACGGCCTTCTCCATCACCTCTATTACCGGTGGTGTGCTGGCCATGGTGCTCTTCAACTATTATCCCGATTTCATGAAATACCTGATGAGCATCTTCGGCGACACGATGATCATCTACGCCATGCTCTTCTTCGGTGAAAGCGGCTGTCTCTACATCTACTACTACGGCTGGGACCGGATGCGCTACGGTACCTCCAAGTGGGTGCATCTCTCCCTGGGCATGCTGCTCAACGCCTTCGGTATGACCATCCTCTTCATATCCAACGCCTGGACGACCTTCATGATGGCGCCTTCCGGCGTTGACGGCATGGGGGCTTTTACCGGCAACATCTGGGAGGCGATCCGCGGTCCTCTCTGGAACCCGATCAACCTCCACCGCTTCATCGCCAACATTGCTTACGGCGGTTCCATTGTTGGCGCCTATGCGGCCTACAAGTTCCTCGCGGCCCAGTCCAAGGAGGAAAGGGCCCATTACGACTGGATGGGATACACCTCGAACTTCATCGCCATCGCCGGCCTTCTGCCGCTGCCCTTCGCGGGCTACTGGCTGACCGCCGAGATGTACGCCTACAGCCAGCAGGTGGGTATCACCCTCATGGGTGGTCTCTTTGCATGGTTGTTCATCGTGCAGGCGGTGCTCATCGGTTCGCTGTTCCTGGCGGCCAACTACTACCTCTGGTGCGGCATGGGGCGGTCTGAAAAGCCCAATCCGTACTTCAAGTACGTCAAGTACATTGCTTTTGCGGTAGTTGTTTCGTTCCTTGTATGGTTCACACCGCATACCCTGATCATGACGGCCAAGGAGGCCAAGATCATCGGCAGCCATCACCCCGTCGTCGGCGTGCTGGGCGTCATGTCGGCCAAGAACACCGCGGTAAACATCCTGATCATTGCCACCTACCTGAGCTTCATGCTCTACCGCAGGGGTGACAGGGTTCCGACTGTTGGTTGGGCCAAGACCGGTGACATGTTGCAGGCGGGTCTTCTCACTGCCGCGTGCATCAACATCCTCTGGCTGGGTATTTACGGTTACCTCATCCCTGCCAACGTCCGCATCGGTCTGTCCATACCCCAGGTGTTCACCACCCTGCTCTTCATCATCCTGAGCGTCATTATCGACGGCAAGATGTACAAGGGCGCCAAGGCGGGCAGCGTCATCGAGTGGGGCAAGATGCCGGCCCGCTCGCAGTATGCCCTGTTCCTCCTGGCGGTTTCATTCACCTGGCTTATGGGCCTCATGGGCTTCTGCCGTTCGGGTATCCGCCAGCACTGGCATGTGTACACCGTCATGAGAGACAACTCTCCCGACGCGTTCACGCCGACCCTTCCCTACGCTGCCTCGGTAGTGTCGGTGGGTACGGTAATCTTTATGGCTCTCGTCATCTTCATCTTCTGGCTGGCCCAGTTCTCGGCCAAGAAACAGAAGCATGAAGCTCACGGTCACTAGGGGAGGGACGAGACAATGGGAAATTTTACCAAGATAATCATATTCAGTATTCTCATAGTGTTGGCGTACCCGCTGTACGTAAAGTTCGGCATTCCGAAGCTCAACCCGTCGCCACCGCCGGTGGAGGCCGAGATCGGCGCCAACATGACCATGGACCAGTTCATCGCCCTGGGGAAGAAGATCTTCGATGAGAAGGGTACCTGTACCCTCTGCCACAACTCCCTGGGCCGTGCCCCCATGCTCAACAATCAACACTCCGTTGCGCTGGACCGGTTGAAGGACCCGCGGTACAAGGGTGGGGCCAAGACGGCGGAGGAGTATCTCCATGAGTCGATGATCAAGACATCGGCGTTTGTCGTAGCGGGCTTTGGCGTGAAAGGTTCCAACGATACCCAGAGCCCCATGCCCGATGTCTCCACCGGCGCCATCGGCCTTAACCCCGCTGAGATCGACGCGGTCATCGCCTACATGATGACCAAGGACGGCGGCAAGACAACCCTTACGGTGCCTACCGCGGTCCCGGCTGCCGGTGCTGAGGAGAAGAAGCCTGCTGCCCCTGCCAAGACCGGTGCGGAAGTGGTCAAGAAATATGGATGCGGCGGTTGCCATGTCATTGCCGGCGAGGCGGGCGCCCTGGGCCCCGATCTTTCAAAGATCGGCTCCAAGGGTAAAGATTACCTGCGCCAGGCGGTGGTCGATCCCGATGCGGTTGTTGCCAAAGGGTTTGACAAGGGTATGATGCCCACCGACTACAAGGACAAGATGACTGCCGGCGAGCTGGAGATGCTGGTGGACCTCATGGCCAAATCCAAGTAGAGAGGACAACACACTATGAGACAGAACAGATTCTTACTGGCGGTGATCCTCATACTGGGGTCATTCGCCTTCTTCAAGTGGTTCCTGCCGCTGATCGGGCAGCCGCCGCTTCCCATGACGCTGATCAGGATGTTCATGTTTTTTGCCATCTCGGGCATTCTGCTTTACCTGACGGCAACCGAGGAATCTACCAAATCCTTGGTGGCGCCCATCAAGGAGGTATTCGGCAATCCGGCGAAGAAGACCGTGAGAATGGCGATCATTGCCATCCTCACCGTCGGGACGTGGGTTTACGCCTATGGCGAACTCAGGCCCTCCTTCGAGCCGCCGGTGGAGCTGAGAAGTATCCACCCGGCGCCGCCGTCTTCCCTGGGTATTTATAGCAAGAACTTCGATATGATCACCCTGGACAACCCTCTGCGTGCCGACAAGGAAAACTACGCGCAGTATGTGAAAGAGGGTGGCGAGGTCTACTACAAGAACTGCTTCTTCTGCCACGGCGACAAGCTTGACGGCAAGGGACACTTCTACAACGCCTTCGACCCGCTCCCGGCCAACTTCCAGGATGTGGGCACCATCGCCCAGCTTCAGGAGTCATTCCTCTTCTGGCGTATTACCACCGGTGGCCCCGGCCTTCCCAAGGAGGCGACTCCCTGGAAATCCAGTATGCCTGTCTGGGAGCACTACATCTCGGAAGAGGAAACCTGGAAGGTGATACTGTTCCTGTATGACTATACGGGTCACAAGCCCAGGCCGAGGGCCGGCGCTGCGGAGGCCAAACACTAATGACTGGGACAGATAGGAGAACAACTATGATGAATACGATGTTTTCAGCGAGGAGGTCACCCATGAAGAGGGTGCTTCTTCCTGTCCTGGTGGCGCTCTTCGCGACCCTGGTGGTTGCCGGAGGGGCTTACGCCAAGGGCAACAAGGAGAACGGGAAGAAGATTTACGACAGGAAGTGCTGGTGGTGTCACGGCGCGGAAGGGGCC
>JAOUDF010000148.1 GCA_029859385.1 Nitrospirota bacterium | reverse complement strand
CCGTGAATACGATGTCCGCCGTTGCGACTGCCTCGATCTGACCCTCGGTATCGTAGGCCGATATGGCCGTGCACTTGCGCACCCTGACCCAGTGGTCGGTTTCGCCGGCAACGCCGACAAAATATCCGTGCTTTCTTTTTATGGAATCGAGCGTCTTCTGATTTCTGACGACAAAGGTGGTTTCGTACCCTGATCCATACAGCAGTTCCCCAAGAAGACCGCAGGCCATCTTTCCCGAGCCAAAAATCACCGCCTTCGGGCGTCTGTCAACAGTCTTAACCATTTTCGCCTCCTGCCTCAACCGCTTCCACATGCCATTGCCCGACGGAACATTTAAGGACCTCTTCAACCCACCGCTGAGGCGCGCTCCGCAGCAATGCTTTCCTTCCGGCTGACAATCCTGCCGAGGATATAGTCGGCAATCATTTCGTCTGCACCGGGTATCCCTGTAAAATTCGGGAAATCGTTCACCTCTATCACCACCGGGCCATCCGCGGTCATAATCGTGTCCACCCCATAAATATCGAGACCAAAAACCTCCCCGCAGCGAAGCGCCAGGTCGACCATGGTTGCGTCTGGCCTTATGATTTCTGCCGGCGCCGACGGATCACCGTTTACCGGTGACGGCTTCCTTACGGCATGAACGATATTGCCGCACACATAGAGCTTGAGATCGAAACCGTCGCTGGGCAGAAACTGTTGGGCCAGCACCAGGTCGTTTCCCCAGTGAAGGTCGTTGAGATCTTCGGGGGACCGTATCAGTCGTAACCCCTGACTGTTGTCACCATAGGTGGCCTTGAGAATAAGGGGGAAGAAATCAGTCGTCAGGCCGGCCAGCACTGAGGCGTGGTCCGCCAAAAAAGTCGGTGCGCAACGTATACCGGCAAGCGTGAGGGCAATACCCATCTTGGCCTTGTTGCGCACGCGCTGGACCGATGAGTGGGAGTTGATGGTGAGGATTCCCGCCAGGTCGGCATAAGCCAGCATCGCCAGACCCAGCGGGTTACGGTTCCGGGAAATGATGGCGTCGTACTCGTTCAGATTGAACTCGGTACCGTTCTCATTCCTCAGGATACCCCGCTCCGGAGAAAACCGGCTGTCCCGCGGACAGATTACATCCGCCGCGATGCCGCGGCCACGGAAAACGCGTATTACCGCCCCCGGCATAGCCTGCCTGAGGTATCTGGTTTCAACAATGATGCCTAGACGGTTAGACACTTTCTACATCCATATTTTTTTGTGTAAACTTCGCAGTATTTGCAATTATTCACCCGCAGATTATCCATATTTTGCGCCAAATCAGACTGATGAGGCCAGATTAACAAGCAATGAATTCTTACAAGATCAATGCCATTTATACATTATTTCTTGTTCATGCTGCCGCCTGTTTCCCCGCGAATCAGCTCCAGCCAACGACCTACCCCTGCCGTCATGGCCCTGCAATAACTGTTTTCCAGAGAAATGCCATTCCTTTTCGAGGGGAACTGATTTTAACGCTACCACCACCCACTCTCAAGTTAATATATTTTAAAAGGAAGTTTCTCGTGGACGAATCATGCCTTTCAAGGCAAGTTTAACCATGAGGGCAAGCAAGGAAACACAGCGATATTCATAAGAAAATAGACGGGGCAACTGATCCTGCACAGCATAAGGATCGCGCCAATATTTCTCAAATAACACATGAGGATCGCGGTGTGGCCAAGCGGAGAAGGGGTGTAGGGAATACCATACAGTGCTGCGAGGGCGCATCAGGACAGGCCTTGCGAGGGAATCTCTCTTCGTCTAGCGTCCGGCGGTGAAGGGAAAACACTACACTATTTAAAAGCAAGTGCTCCGGGAGGCATCGACCTTTTCATATCCCCAGCTTCTTCATGAGGTCATAGAGGGTGGGCCTGCTGACCCCAAGGGCGTCGGCGGCACGGGCCACATTCCCCCCCATCTTCGCAATGGTGGAAACGATAACCTCTTTTTCCGCCATCTCTCTTGCCTCCCTGAGCGACATGTCCTTCATCATCGAAGCCCGCTGGCTCACCGCAGCCTCATCAAGCCCGAGGTCGCCCGCCTCTATCTTTGATGACTCACTCATGATCACGGCCCTTCGAATACAGTTTTCCAGTTCACGTACATTGCCGGGCCAGGCGTGCACATAGATCAGGTCCATGGCGGAAGAGTCGAAGCCGGTCACTTTCTTGCGATTTTCCTTGCCGTATTTCTTCAGGAACAGGTTGGCCAGCACCCTCAGGTCGTCTCCTCGCTCCCGCAAGGGCGGCAATGTGATACTCACGACGCCGAGACGGTAATAGAGGTCCTCCCGGAACCTTCCCTCCTGGATCGCCTTTGTAATGTCGGCATTGGTAGCCGCTACCACCCGCGCATCCACCGGGATATCCTTTCTTCCCCCCACCCGCTGGACCACTTTTTCCTGAAGGGACCTGAGCAGCTTCACCTGGAGCGACATGGGCATCTCACCGATCTCATCGAGGAAAAGGGTGCCCTTGTGGGCATACTCCATCTTGCCGGCAACGGTGGCGTGGGCACCGGTAAACGATCCCTTTTCGTGGCCGAAGAGTTCCGATTCAAGAAGGTTCTCCGGGATTGCTCCGCAGTTAATGGCAATAAACGGGCCGTCCTTCCTCATACTGGTCGCATGGATAGCCCGTGCCACCAGCTCCTTGCCGGTGCCGCTCTCTCCCATGATCAGTACTGACGCGTCGGTGGTAGCAACCTTGCGGATGAGAGAGAATACCTGCTGCATCTTGGGGCATTGCCCCACCATCCCTTCCATGTCGCCGAACTTCAGCTCACTCTGCAGTCGACGGTTTTCTTCCTCGATATGGGAAAGCTGGTAGGCGCGGCGGATGATGACCTTGAGCTCCTCAAGGGTGATCGGTTTCTGAAAGAAGTCGTAGGCCCCCATCCCCACAGCGGTCAGGGCGTTCTCCCGATCTTCGTTGCCCGTAATCACGATGACCTTTGCCGCGGGGTTTAT
The DNA here is from genome assembly GCA_029859385.1 of Nitrospirota bacterium. Taxonomy (GTDB): domain Bacteria; phylum Nitrospirota; class JAOUDF01; order JAOUDF01; family JAOUDF01; genus JAOUDF01. The sequence goes on along the minus strand of JAOUDF010000148.1, from coordinate 3,172 downwards.
CTTGAGAAATTCGGCCAGACACCTGAACCCCTCCGCCGTTCCTTCCTCATGAGGCGGAAGGCCAAGGTCCAGCGTCACTACATGCGGCTTGTGCGCCACAAAGAGCGATAATGCCTCTTCCACATTGCTGGCCTGCAGCACCTCGTAGTCCTTGGCAAGGCCCCATTTGAGCTGGTTCCTGATGTCCGCACTGTCGTCCACCGTCAGTAGCTTTTCCATTCAGATATCCTCCGGTTCTACGCTTCTTTTGTCAGCGGCAGGTGTACGGTAAAGACCGACCCTTTGCCGACCTCGCTGTGTACTTCTATCCTTCCGCCGTGGGCTTTTACAATCTGCCGACATTGGTAAAGGCCAATGCCAAGCCCTTTCTTCTTCGTAGTGCGAAAGGGCTGAAAAAGCTGGTGCTCAATAAACTCTACGGGCATACCACACCCCTGGTCAGCTACCCGGATCCATGCATCTTCATCTGCTCCTACCATGATGGAAACCGGCCCCTTGTCGCCCGTGGCATCCATGGCATTGACCACCAGGTTCAACACCACCTTTTCCATCTCCTCCGCATCGACATCGGTTATTATCTGGGTGCCTCCCACCTCGACAGCTCCGCCGGCGACAAGTCCCGCGGCATCCTGGACAATCTTGAGCAGGTCGGCCTTGCCCTTCTGCAGCACCGTCTTTTCGGGCAGACTCTTGAGACGGGCAATCAGGCCGTTCATCCGGGTCACCGAATTGGTCAATGACTCCAGCATGTCCTTCTGGAATTCCGGGTTGTCAATGTAGTCCCGGGCGTTGTCGAGCATAAGAGATATGGTGTAGACAAGGTTCTTGAGGTCATGGGCGACAAAGGCCGAAACCCTGCCCATGGCCGCCATTTCCCTCGCACTGGAGAGCTCGTCGGAAAGGCGGAGGTTCTGGATGGCCGACAGGGCCTGCATGGCCAGAGTCTTCATAAGGTCATAATCTTCATAATGATATGTTTCGTCGGGGTTGATCGGCTCGCTTAACACAATGAAGCCGTCCAGGACGTCATCGAGAAAGAGGGGAATTACGAAAGCGGCCGCGTCGATCCGGAGAATATCACTCATCCCGAGGTCGGTATTACTCATGTCCTGACTGAGGTTGACGACCCACCCTTTTTCGGCCATGAGCCGGATGACCGGGTCATCCTCCGTTATCCGGAGTCCCTCATCTTCCATTTCGTAGGTCATCTCCAGATGAAACCGGTGTTCGTCGCTGTTTTCATCTTTCAGGAAAAGGGCGCCGCCCGACATGCCGAATATCTCGCAAAAACCCGAAACGATGGAACGCAACAGCTGCGCCCTGCTCTTCGACGCGGAAAGGCGAGCCGTAAACTGAAGCCACTGGGTTCGATAGTCGTACTTATGTTGATAAAAATTCTTGTGGAGGAAGACCCGTATCCTGCGTTTGACCGTCTCTGAAAGAAGGATGAGCAACAGGCCAATGCCCGCCACCAGGGCAATACCGATGATCATGGACCGCTGGAACGATTCGCCAAAATGCTTGAGCCCTTCTCCCACGAGCCCTAACCCCAGAAGATAGAGCCCCACAACAAGGAGCACCAGCGACTTGTACACCATGTTTCCGGATACCCGGATCTTCTCACCGCTCCCCCTTGCCAGTTTGGAATAGATAATCAGCAATGCCCCGAGAAGCAGGGCCAGCGACCTCACCGGCAGGAGGTTCATGTCGATGGTGCGGTAGAGGAGTCCTTTGCTGTAGTAGAAGATCAGTACGACAAAAAAGAAACCGGCGCCGATAGTTTCAAACTTGATCTTCCAGCGGGAAGCCAGAGGGGCGCTGAGATAGGTCGATTCCAGGTTATAGAGGGCGACTATGACAGAAACGAGGAGGGCGATATAAAAGGCAAAGCCAACGTTGCCAAGAAACAGTATCCGTTCCACTCCGAAATCGGGAGAATAGAAAAACCGGTCAATGGGGGCCGCCAGCACCGCTATCGGGAACAGTAGTGCCACAAGCACCATTCCCTTCTGTAGCAGAGGCACCGATCTCACGGAAAGATCACGACCATGGGTAAGGCTGTATACCAGACCCAAGGAGGGAAGCAACGACTCGCCAATCATGACCAGCCTCTTCCAGAAAAGCGCTTCCAATGGCGCAGAAAGAGACATGAGGTCACATAGCTCCAGCACCCCGGCTGCCACAAACAGCGCGACCAGGAAGTAGTCGGAGAGATATCGTTCTTTCCTGATGAGAGCGACACAGGTAAGGGCCACCACAAAGACAAGCGCGGCGGCGGAGAGAATAGTCTGGAACATGGGCACAGGGCCCTCCGTTATCCAGCAGCAGGGAATGAAAGTATTAATGTATGGCGTCAATTCTTGCAGATTCGCCAGGTGTTGTAAAGTTTTTCGACATCTTGTCGAAAAACTTTACAACCGCAGAACATGTCAGCTTGTCCCTATCCTTTCTCTGTTATAATCCGCCCAGACACAGACACCGGAGAATTGTTATGGACTCCCCCCTTACACGACTGACCTTTACTGGCCTGGCTGCGATCTTCATCGTCTTCGCCCAGACCTCATGGGCCGGCACGCTGGAGCCCTATCGTGCCTCCCCCGACCAGGTACTTGTCCTCTACAGCGCCGACTGGAAAAAGGACACCGAAGGCTCCGCCCCGGGTCAGGACTCCAAAGAGGTGGCCGAATACTATCAAACGATGCACACCGACCCCGTCTCCGGCAAGAAACCTTATATCCTGGGACTTTCCTGCAATCACCTCATCAAGGGCGACCATCTCAACCACTGGTTCATCAAGGAAGAGAGCAACGACAACACCAACGGCATCGTCTACAAGGGCAAGGACCCTGCCCCCGACGGCGAATGGACCCGCGACTCCCGCAAGGTGGAGATCCGGGTCGACGACCCCGAGGCCGACTGGGACACGGCGGTCGTTACCTGCCGGTCGAAGACAGCCGACCGGGAGGTGACCCTCTCACCTCGACTCGCGGGGACAGCGGCGGGAAATGACGACCTCTACAACTTAACTCGCACGGAGAAGGGCGGAACCATCACCTTCGATGCATCAAAGATATTCTCCGGCCCGGTGGTCGTCACCTTCAAGGTGAAAAACAAGGCAGGCAAATTGATCCGCGACCTCTCACTCCGTTACTATGATGCCGCCGATTTCGAG
>JAOUDF010000016.1 GCA_029859385.1 Nitrospirota bacterium | reverse complement strand
TTGGCATTGACCGGCTGGTAAATGCCGCGGCTGTGTGGAGCCGGTATCGGAAGGCGGTGATAGTTGTCGATTTTGGCACGGCGACGACATTCAATGCGATAAGCGGTAAGGGTGAATATATGGGCGGAGCGATTTTCCCCGGACTGGGGATGTCGGCGGTTTCTCTCGCCGAGAGGACCGCACGGCTGCCGCTGGTGGAGCCTCAAAGGCCTGCAAGGGTCATCGGTCGGTCGACAGAGGAGTGTATTCACTCGGCCCTCTATTACGGGTATGCCGGACTTGTCGAGAGGATGGTCGCACGCATGAAAGAAGAGATGGGGGAGGATGCTACAGTAGTGGCCACCGGAGGAATGGCGGGGACGATAGAGGGGGAATGCCGCGTCATCGACAAGATGGACCCTCACCTTACCCTCGATGGTTTGCGGATAATATTGGAGCGAGAGATGGCTCATCATGATGGTCGCGGCTGTGAAACGGCTTCGTCAAACAAGGAGGTGACGGCATGAAGATAAAGAAGATTCTCGTACCAACGGACTTTTCCGAGGGAGCCAGGCCTGCCATGGACTACGCTATTTCATTGGCCAAAGACTATAAGGCCGGTCTCTGTATCCTTCATGTCATTCAGGAGCTGACGGTAACGCCGGGATGGTATGAGGGCGTCATTCCCATGGAAAGCCTTTATATGAGTATAGAAGAAGGTGCTACCGGTGAGATGGACCGGCTTATGAGCGAAACCGATCTGCCTGATGTTGAGAAGGTGATTTCGCGCGGCTATCCTGCGGCGGAAATTCTTCGGACTGCCCAGGAAAGGGGAGTGGACCTCATCGTCATCGGTACCCATGGAAGGAGTGGCGTCGATCATCTCCTCTTCGGGAGTACAGCTGAGAAAGTGGTGCGCCAGGCGCCCTGTCCGGTGCTCACCGTGAGGATTTCGCCGTCCAATACCTGATGGCAGAATAGCCCTTGACACCAGGATTTTTGAATTGTTATGATGTTAGCACTCAGTAGTTGAGAGTGCTAACATTTTTTTGAGACGGGTACATGGCGGGTGATGTTTTAGAGGAACGGGGCAGGAAGGTTCTGGAGGCGGTGGTCTCCAGCTATATCAAAACAGGTGAGCCGGTTGGCTCAAGAACCATCACCAAAAAATTCGGGATGGGCCTGAGCCCTGCGACCATCCGCAACATCATGGCGGACCTCGAAGACCTGCAACTTCTTACCCATCCCCACACCTCCGCCGGCCGCATACCTACCGACCTCGGCTATCGCTATTACGTTGACACCCTCATGGAGGCCGAACCTCAGGACAAGCTCGAGAGGGAGATAGGCGAAAGATTGAAGCGGCATGATGCCGATATAAAAAATCTTTTGACCGAAACCTCCAAGATGCTCTCCTCCCTTACCCATTACGCCGGACTGGTAATGGCCGCGAAGATTCCGGAGACCTTGATCCGCCGGGTGCAGTTCATTCGGCTCAACGAAAAGAGAGTCCTGGTCATCCTCGTTACCGCCAACGGAATGATCCAGAATAAATTCATCGATGTGGAAAGAGACCTCAGTCAGAGTGACCTCGACCAGCTGGCATCGCGTCTTAACGGGCAACTCGAGGAGATGAACCTGGGTGAACTGCGGAAGAGGCTGGTGGAAGAGATGCAGGGTACCCGGAAGGACTATGCCAGCATGCTCGAAAAGGTTTTCAGTCAGGATAACGACCGTCCTGTTGCCGAGAGGGGAGACAGCCTCTTTCTCGGAGGGCTTTCCGAGATGATGGCGTACCCTGAATATGCCAACAATATTGAAAAACTGAAGACCCTCTACCATGCCTTCGAGGAAAAATATCATCTGATCAAGCTGCTCGACAGCAGCCTCGAAGCGGGAGGGGTACAGATATTCATCGGTACCGAAAACCCGTATTTTGAAATGCAGGATTGCAGCGTCGTGACCGCCAGCTACGGAAGTCACGGCCGTATTGTCGGTGCGCTGGGTGTAATCGGGCCGACACGGATGGATTATAATCGGGTTATCCCTGTGGTGAACTGTACGGCAAAACTCCTGAGCAGGGTAATGGAGCGCTCGGAGAGCATCCCGGTACGATAGACGGTAGCCTGAACCGTGTGGATGGAGGGACGATAATGGTTGAACGTGACGTAGAGGGGTCTGAGCCATCCCCTGAAACTGAAGAAAAGGATGGCCAGGATATCCTGCTGTTCGAAGACAGCGAGGAAGCTGCCTCAACGGCTTCCGCTGGGGATGAAAGTGCCGCGGTCCGGGAGCTACAGGAACGTTACGTGCGATTGTCCGCCGATTTTGATAACTATCGCAAGCGGATGACACGGGAGCGGGAAGAGGCGAGAAAATATGCCCTGGAGGGTTTTATAAAAGACCTCCTTCCGGTGATCGACAACCTGGAGCGTGCTATCGCCCATGCCTCCTCAAGCCCCGGCGATGAAGGAAATGCTTCGGGCCTCCTCGCGGGCGTAGAGATGACCCTCAAGCAGTTCAAGGGGGTGTTGGAAAAGGTGGGTGCGCGGGAGATGGCCAGTGTCGGCGTCCCCTTCGACCCTTCGTGCCACGAGGCAGTGGCCCATGTCGAGTCGTCGGAACATGAGAACAACGTGATCATCCAGGAATTCCAGAAAGGTTACTATCTGGCCGACCGGGTACTGCGCCCCGCGATGGTCAGTGTGGCGAAACGTGTTGAATCAAGTGGCAATTCAGAAACAATTTCAGGCAATGCATAAAGGAGGAATTTCTCTATGGGTAAGGTAATCGGTATAGATCTTGGCACAACCAACTCATGTGTCTCGATTATGGAAGGCGGTGAGCCGGTGGTTATCGCCAACGCCGAAGGGGGGAGGACCACCCCGTCGGTCGTGGCCATTACTGAAAGCGGCGAAAGGTTGGTGGGGCAGATCGCCAAGAGGCAGTCTATCACCAATCCCGATAATACTATCTTCTCCATCAAGCGTCTCATCGGGAGAAAAGATAACAGCGACGAGGTGAACGAAGCCAAGAGGCACCTTCCCTACAAGCTGGTGCCTGCCTCCAACGGCGATGCCAGTGTAGAGATCAGGGGGAAGGCCTACTCCCCGGCCGAGGTGTCCGCCATGATCCTGCAGAAGATGAAACAGACGGCGGAAGACTACCTTGGCGAGAAGGTAACGGAAGCGGTCATCACCGTCCCTGCATATTTCAACGATTCCCAGCGTCAGGCGACCAAGGACGCCGGAACCATAGCAGGACTCAACGTGCTGCGCATCATCAACGAGCCTACAGCAGCGGCCCTTGCCTATGGCCTCGACAAGAAGAAGGATGAAGTCATTGCGGTTTACGACCTTGGCGGCGGTACTTTCGACATCTCCATCCTTGAGCTTGGCGAAGGGGTTTTCGAAGTCAAGTCGACCAACGGCGACACCTATCTCGGCGGCGACGACTTTGACGAGCGAGTCATTCACTGGCTGGCCGACGAATTCAAGAAGGACCAGGGGATAGACCTCCGTAACGACAAGATGGCGCTTCAGCGTCTGAAAGAGGCCGCCGAGAAGGCAAAGATCGAGCTGTCGTCCTCCATGGAGACGGAGATCAACCTCCCCTTTATCACTGCTGATGCCACGGGTCCCAAGCATCTGACCATAAAGCTCAGCCGGGCCAAGTTTGAGCAGCTGGTGGACGACCTGGTGCAGCGCACCATTGAGCCCTGCCGCAAGGCGCTGGCCGACGCCGGTCTGTCGGCGGACAAGGTGAACGAGGTCATCCTTGTGGGCGGCATGACCCGTATGCCCAAGGTGCAGCAGGTGGTAAAGCAATTCTTCGGCAAGGACCCGCACAAGGGTGTCAACCCCGACGAGGTGGTTGCCATCGGCGCCGGCATCCAGGGCGGCGTGCTCAAAGGCGACGTCAAGGACGTACTGCTCCTCGACGTAACCCCGCTTTCCCTGGGCATCGAGACCCTGGGCGGCGTGTTTACCAAGCTGATCGAGCGTAACACTACCATCCCGACCAAGAAGAGCCAGGTTTTCTCTACCGCATCCGACAACCAGCCGGCCGTTTCCATCAAGGTCTGCCAGGGTGAGCGCGAAATGGCAGCCGACAACAAGCTCCTTGGCCAGTTCGAGCTGGTAGGCATCCCTCCGGCACCCCGGGGCGTGCCTCAGGTCGAAGTCACCTTCGACATCGATGCCAACGGTATTGTGCATGTGCATGCCAAGGACCTTGGTACCGGCAAGGAGCAGTCGATCCGCATTACCGCCTCTTCCGGCCTTTCGGATGAAGAGATCAAGAAGATGGTCAGGGACGCTGAATCCCACGCCGCCGACGACAAGAAACGGAAAGAACTTGCCGAGGTACGCAACGAGGCCGATACCCTGATCTACTCGGTGGAGAAGTCGTTGACGGAATACGGCAACAAGGTTTCGGAAGACGAAAAAACCTCCATCAAGGCGGCTGTAGAATCGACGCGCACTGCCTTGGCGGCCGGTGATATTGACGCTATCCGCAATGCCATTAACGAGCTTGCCAAGGCCTCACACAAACTGGCGGAGGAGATGTACAAGCAGTCAGGAGCCCAGCAGGGCGGCCAGCCGGGCGCAGGGCATGAAGAGGCGCACAAGCCCGCCGATGAAAATGTGGTGGATGCCGAATTCGAAGAAGTCGACAAGGAAAAGAAATAGGCGCCGATGGCCAAGCGAGACTATTACGAGGTATTAGGGGTCCATCGGAACGCGGCCGAGACCGAGATAAAGAAGGCCTACCGCAAGCTGGCGCTTCAGTATCATCCCGACAAGAACCCTGGCAATAAAGCCGCTGAGGACAAGTTCCGGGAGGCTACCGAGGCTTATGAAGTCCTCATGGACTCCCAGAAGAGAGCGACCTACGACCAGTTCGGTCATGCAGGGCTTGAAGGGGCAGGTGGATTCGGCGGCCAGGGTTTCCCCGGCGGTTTTTCCGGCGGTTTTGGAGATATCTTTGGCGATATCTTCGGGGAGATGTTCGGCGGTGGCGGCCGTCAACAGCGGGGCGGCAGGCCCAGGCCCCAGGCGGGTGATGACCTCCGTTACGACCTTGAGATATCATTCAACGAGGCGGTCTTCGGTACCGAAAAGAAACTACGGGTCGGTCGCGTCGAGACCTGCTTAAAATGCGAAGGGACCGGCTGCAAGGCGGGAACATCTGCCGGCGTATGCCCCACCTGCCAGGGGGCCGGCCAGGTCAGGTTCCAGCAGGGCTTCTTTACCATCAGCAAGACCTGCGGCCAGTGCGGCGGTGACGGGCAGTTCATCAAGGACCCCTGCACAGAGTGTCGCGGCAGGAAGCGTGTCCGCAAGGAGAGGACCCTGTCAGCCAAGATTCCGGCGGGCGTGGAAACCGGTACCCGCATGAAACTGACGGGAGAGGGGGAGCTGGGTAGTCATGGCGGTCCTCCCGGCGATCTCTACCTGTTCCTCTCGGTGCAGGAGCACCCCTTTTTCAATCGCGAGGGGGACGACATCCACTGTGAAGTCCCCATCAGTTTTGCCCAGGCAGCGCTGGGAGCTGAGATTGAAGTGCCTACCCTGACCGGCAAGGCTGCCGTGCGCATTCCCGAGGGAACGCAAACAAGTCGCGTCTTTACCTTGAAAGGCAAAGGTGTCGCCAATGTGCGTGGGTATGGCATCGGCGACCAGAAAGTGCATGTGCTGGTCGAGACGCCCACCAATCTCTCTTCCCGCCAGAAGGAGTTGCTTGAGGAGTTCGCCCAGCTCAGCGGCGAGGATGTCCATCCCATGAGCAAAGGTTTCCTGGATAAGGTCAAAGGACTGTTTGTATAGAGCCTGATTGCCGACGTTTAATCCGATTTTTCAGAGAGATATCCAATGAAAAAGACACTGACTGTATTTCTCCTGCTGTTCAGCATGGTGAACAGCTGGGCCGCAGAGGAAAAAGCTGTATCCATCGAGGCCTCGGTAAAGGCTGAGTTCGAGACAACCTTTCCTGGCATGCCCGTCGATTCCGTGGCAATAACACCGGTCAGTGGGATATATGAGATAGTTTCGGGAGATAAGATATTCTATTTTGCCCCCGCCAGCGGCCATGTGATTACCGGCGCCATCTGGAGCAAGGAAGGCGAAAACCTTACTGCAAAGACTGTCGAGAGGCTGACTACCGCGAAGGCTCAGGCAAACTACGCTCTACTCTCCGCCGCCCTCGACAAGGCGGTGAAGGTTGGAAACGGGAAGAATGTTGTCATCGAACTTACCGACCCTGATTGCCCTTACTGCCGGAAGATGCACGAATACTGGAAGACCCGGAGCGACATTACCCGGTACATATTTCTGATGCCTATTCCAGAGCTCCACCCCGATGCGGAGGCCAAGTCACGATACATCCTGGCTTCCGTTGACAGGGAAAAGGCTTTGGAAGAGGTTTTTTCAGGAAAATTCGACAGCGCCGCACCGCCGGAGGGAGATGACAAAGGGATGTTTCCCATTCATGAGGAAATTACAGGACGTACGGGAATCAAAGGTACCCCGGCCTTCTTTGTCAACGATAGGTTCGTACACGGTGCTGATATCCCTGCAATTGAAGAAATAATAGGAGTATATCGGAAAGAAGAGCCCGCCCCAGCTCTTAAATAAAGCATCTCATTCACCCCTCCCGCACTATTCCCGGCCCCATCCTGTTGATTTCAATATTGTTACTCGAAAAAACAGATGTTAAAATGATTTTATTTATGGAATAATTGCGCCGTTTGATGACAGGATTGAGATTAGTACCTTAAGGCGTATGCTGTAAGAAACGGAAAGGCTGGTGCATCATGAAAGATTCGTCATTGCCCCGAAAAACTGTTCCTGAGCTTGTTGAATTTCAACAGAGGCATGAGGAGCTGGATGCACTTCGGCATCGTCTTGAAGAGAAGATACTGGAGCTTTTTACGCTCTATGAAATAAATAAAGCCCTGAGTCTTTCCACGAGCCTCGACGAACTGTTCGGTATTGCTATGGACCTGCTTGGAGACTCGCTGAATATCAATGAATACTGCCTGCTGATGCTGGATGAAACGGCACAGGACCTGGTGGTTACGGCATCTCACGGCCTGAGTGAAGAGGCGATCAGAAACGTACGTTTTGCTATTGGCGAAGGGGTGTCGGGACGTGCTTTTATCACCGGGACTACTATGATCGTCCCCGATGTGTCCAAGGAGCCCAACTTCCTCTATTACAAGGGGTACAAGAGCGACGTCGGCGCCTTTATCTCCGTACCGCTCAAGTTGAGTGACGGCAGGGTAATAGGGGTGCTCAATGCCCAGCGGGCTGAAAAAAACTCTTTTACCGACTTTGACAGGCAACTGTTCGCCTCCGTGGCGGAGAATGTAGCCATAGCCATTGAGAGGACCAAACTTTACGAAAAGACCCGAGCCCAGCTGATAACCGATGCGCTTACCGGGATATACAACCGGCGCTATTTCTTTGAGCACGCTGACAGGGAGTTAAATCGCTCCGTCCGCTACGAAAGGCCTCTTTCATTGATCATGGCGGATATTGACGACTTCAAGTGCTTTAATGATACCCACGGGCATCTGGTGGGAGATGAGGCGCTCAGGCAGACGGCAACCGTGATGCAGAAGAGTCTTCGAAAGGGTGATATTTTGGCGCGGTTCGGCGGCGAAGAGTTCATAGTCCTTCTTCCCGAGACAGGTAAGGAGGCTGCCCTCGGCGTAGCGGACAAGCTGAGAGAGGTTGCCTGTTCAGTTTGCCCTAAAAACGTGAAGACCGGAACTCTGAACCCGTGCACGGTGACCATGGGAGTAGCATCCTATCCTGAAAATGGGGACGATATTCTCAAGCTTATTGAGGAGGCCGACCGAAACCTCTACCAGGGGAAAAAGCAGGGGAAAAATCGCGTAGTAGGTTAGGTTGAAGTAGAAACTGCTTCTTGAGAAGCCGTTGCATCAGTGGTGTTTTCTTTTGGATACACCAGGGCGGATTGGCCTGGGCATGTTTGTCTGACCGGCAAGATGACGGGCGTCGCTTTGTTGCGGTGGTGCGCCGACAGGGTTAAGTATCATTAATTTTGAATGGAATATCTATTGCTAACGGTAGAGGCGTTTCTGGTAATATAGCCAAGGAGGAAGTGAAGTTAATTTTACCGTAGTCCGGTTGGGGTGTTGCTTTGCCGGATCGAGAGAGGGAGAGATGGCGGGGTTGTTGAAAAGGGTATTCTCGCTGGGTGTGCTGTTTCTTGGCCTGGCGATATGCGGGTCGAGCTACGTCGAATCCGCTGAAATAAAATTCATAGAAAACAAGGGTGGTTTCAACAAACCTCAACGGGTTTCGGTTTCCCCTGGCGGGGTAGCTTACGTTACCGATGCCGGGACCGAGGAAGTTGAAATCGTTGATTCCGATGGGAACAAAAGTGGCTCCATACATGGTACAGGTGTGCCCAGAGGGGTCAAAGCGCTTTTCAACGGAAACCTTCTTGTCGGGTATACCAGCGAGAGCGGCGGCTACGTCTCTCTCTATTCCTCTACCGGTTCCTTCATAAAATATATCGGCGACGGGGTCGGCCAGTTTGCCATGCCCACCGCCATTACCGTCGATCCTTCCAACGGCAACATCTACGTCGTCGACAGCATCCGGAATACTGTCTATATATTTGACGCAAACGGCAACTACCTGAGCCAGTTCGGCGAATACGGCCCCGGCTACTATGACGCCACCGGTTTCCACAACCAGTTCGACTATCCTGTAGCGATTACCTTCGACGCGGTACGCCGAGAAGTTCTTGTAGGCGATCAGGGAAATTACCGCGTCAAGGTGTTCAACCCTGCCGGCAACTATCTGCGGCAGTTCGGCAAGGAGGGTCTCGACGGCTCCTGGATTTTTGGCCCGGTTAATCCTGAAAGGCTCATCGGCCGGTTCTCCAAGCTTCAGGGCCTGACTGTGGACGGCCAGAGTCAGGTCTACGTGGTCGATTCCTTCCAGTGCGCCGTTCAGGTGTTTGACAGTGCTTCCGGTAATGCTCTTACCGTTTTCAGTGATTACGGTAAAGGGAGCGGGCAGCTGAAAACGCCGGTTGATATTACCATCGACGGCATGAACAGGCTTTTCCTGGCGGACTGGAACAACAGCCGACTCGCTGTGTATCAGGTTATTACGGGCGTGCCTTCTTCCAATACCGCTCCGACTGCCCCGTCGCCCGTTAGTCCGTCCAACGGGACCCAGGTCGGCAGCATCAATCTGTTCCTGACCGTTTCCAATGCGACCGATGAACAAAATCACTCACTGGAATACCAGTTCCAGGTCGATACGGTACCTACCTTTAACAGCCCCTCTTTGATCAATGCCACCGTGAAACAAGGGGAGGTCTATACCACCGCATCCGTCGCCGTACCCCTCGACCATATTACGTGGTACTGGCGGGTTAAGGCCATAGAGACCGCCACTGTTGAGAAATATGGGAGCCCCTGGAGCCAGGTCTATAACTTCTATATAAACGCGACTAACAGGGCGCCCTCGGCGCCGGCCAATCCCAGCCCGACCTCGGGGTCTTCGGTGACCGGTTCGAGTTTCCTCTCCTGGTCCGCCTCCAGCGACCCGGACCTGTATGATGAGGTTACCTATACCGTTGAGGTATCAACGGAGTCGAGCTTCTCTTCGCTGGTTGACTCCAGGAAGGGTGTTTCGTCAACCAGTGTCAGCGTTGGGCAGATCGACAACCTGATCAGCGGGAGCTACTACTGGCGGGTCAAGGCGGTGGATAACCACGGTGCGTCTTCCAACTATAGCCCGACGGCCTCCTTCACTCTTGATGTTGCTACTCTGCGCGTGAGCACAACGCCCGCGGGGGCCATCGTCTGGCTCGACGGAAACTATGGATACATGGGCAACCGGAGCGGTGTTACCGGATCAACCCCGCTCAATATAGATGTGAAGCCGGGCAGACACGTGGTAAGGCTCCAGCTTGCCGGATATTTCGAGTACTACGGTTCCGTCGATATCCCTGCCGGTGAAAGCCGCACTGTCACCGTGAGTTTGGTGCCAAAATACACCTTCAGCGTTACGGACCGGGACGACCTGACGACTGCGAACGGCATAAAGATCGGTTCGTCCGACGTATCCATCACCTACTCCGCGCCCTTTGTTGTCGATTGGGATAATGACGGCGCGAAAGATCTGCTGGTGGGCGACTATGGCGGTGCCGTGTATCTCTTCAGGAACAGCGGCAGTGATGCGTCGCCATCCCTTGGCTATAGCGGCAGTGTGGTCAACACCTCGGGTGACGGCGCCTATCCCTGCGTGGTCGACTGGAACAACGACGGCAAGAAGGACCTCCTTGTCGGCACGAGGTCCGGTACGGTATGGCTCTACCTGAATAATGGGACCGAGTCGAACCCTGCCCCCGACTCCGGAAGCCTTGTCGCTGCGAGCGGTAGCTCCATCGATGTGGGTGACTACGCCAGACCGGTCGTTGTGGACTGGAACAATGACGGCAAGAAGGACCTCCTTGTAGGCGGATATAACGGCGCCAATGGATTCATTCGGCTTTATCTGAATGCCGGCACCGATGAGCAGCCTCTCTTTGGAAGTTATAGCGAGATCAAGGTCGGTACCGGTACCCTGACGGTGAGCGGTCCGGCCATGCCGCTGGTCTACGACTGGAACAATGACGGCAGGAAGGACCTGCTGGTCGGCGGCGGACAGGGCGTGTACCTCTATACCAATACGGGTACCGATGCCTCACCGGTCTTTAGCAGCAAGGGCGAAATTTCGTCTCTCAGCAGCAGTATCACCGAACTGTCCTACGCGGTGCCCTTCGTACTCGACTGGGACAATACGACGCCACCCGACATACTGGTGGGTAACTCAGGCGGCACTGTCCGGCTGTTTAAGAAATAAGATCGGACTGATTGGACTGATCAGTCGGGTCGGTTTATCGGAGCAAAAAGATGATAATGAAAAAATTTAACCTGAAATTGCTTGCGCTCTCCGCCATGCTCCTTGTGCTGCCGCAAGCTGGCCTGGCAATAGATACGCCCCATAACGCTGCTTATGGTGTTCAGTGCCTCTCATGTCATCAGCCCCACAAGTCCCTGGGCAACAACCTGACCAGGGCTGAGGTCAATCCGCTGGTCTGTCAGGGGTGTCACAACTCCCTTGGGGTTGCCAAGTTTTTTCCCATGCATGATTCCGCCAGGGCCGTTCCCGGCGTGAGCGGCAACAGCCATTACTGGGAGATGCCGGCCAACAACCCTAAGTGGGGTGCATCGCCGCCACCCAGCACTTACAGTGAAAACCATGATGCCGACATGGATACCCGGCTGGACAAGACCAGCTCGAATAATCCCAAGGTCATCTGCTCGACCTGCCACAACCAGCACGACAAGTCAAGCAAATGGGGACGTATTCACCTCTCCAGGGTAGACAGGGTAGCGGGTGACGGCAGTACCGGCAGTGTGACCTATGCCGTGGTGGACCACGGCGCGCAGGCACAGGGGTATACGATAAAGATCATTCAGGGTGGGGAGAGGGGAATCGCAACGTATATAATTTCGGATGGCACCCTCGATATGGGGGGCTATCTCAAATGGTTTGGCTGGGATGGGAACCAGTGGGTCGGATTCGGGGGACGGACCGCGCAGGCGACCGCAGCAACTATGGCACGACCGACCGGCTCCAGTCAGCAGTTGCGGGACGGCGGCAACCTTACCGTCAGCTTCGAAACCTTGTCATCTCCCTTCAAGAGCGGCGACCAGTTCAAGTTTTACGTCGCATATCCATTCTTCCGCAGGGCCCACGATACCGGTCCGGGTAGTCCGATAGAGAGAGGCGACGTCCTTTCCGGCCCTCAGCCCGGCGCTACCTACTTCTGCCGCAACTGCCACAGCCAGCGCGCCCAGAGCCACCTCGATGTGGAAAACTGGACCGGTACGCCGCGCAGTCATCCTGTCGGTCAGGCATTGGGTTCCAACGGCAAGGGGTATGACAGGCCCGTCCCGCTGGACGGAAACCGCCAGCCACAGAGCAGCTCACATTCCGGGAGTCCCGACGGAAACTGGACCAACGACCTGCTCCTTTATCCGCGAGGTACCGCCGGTTCTTCCAAGTATCCGACAGTGGCCGCTACGGCATTCGGGAATCCGGAGTCGGGCGATGTACAGTGCATGACCTGTCATGCGCCGCATTTTACAGATTCCAACTCAAAGACCGTCGACAAGCGATAAGAAAGGAAGTCGAGCATGCTGAGTAAGAAATTGATGCCTGGTTTGTTGTTCCTTGCCGCGCTTGCCGGATTGCCATCGGTTTCTGCCGCCGCTCCCCTGGAAATCACTGTCTGCAGCTCCGGCTGTTACTACTCCACCATCCAGGGGGCTATCAATGTTGCTTATACAGACGACACCATCCTTGTATCGGATGGTACCTACGCGGAAAACATCAATTTCAAGGGGAAGAATATCATCGTCAAATCGGTGAATGGTGCAGCTTCCACGAAGATTGTGGGTAGCGGCGCCAACAACCCTGTCGTCACCTTCAGCACTAGCGAGCCGGCGAGCACACTGTTGCAAGGGTTCACCATCGACAACAAGGCTGGTGCCAATTCTCTGACAAGGGGTGTTTTCATCAGCAACAGTGCGAAGCCTACCATCAAGAACTGCGTCATTCAGGGTAATAATGTATTGACCAACTATGTGCAGGGCGCGGGAATCTATATTTCAGGCAGTTCAAGCGGCGCGACCATACAGAACGTCACTGTAGGAGGAGATGCCAGCAATAAGAACGTTGGCGCCAAAGGAAGCGGTATTTATGTCGCATCAGGTACGTCGGGCGTCGTAACGATTAGTGACAGCACCATAAGCTATAATTCAGCGACACAAAACGGGGGCGGTATCATGGTGGAAAGTAACGCCGCAACCATGGTGTTGACCAACACAAGCATCGCCAATAATACGGCCATGTACAACAGCGGCGGTATCTACTCCGCATCTCCGGTGTCGATAACCGGCGGGAACATAAGCAATAATACCGTCAGCAATTCAGGAAGCCTTGGTGGAGGTGTATTTCTTACCGGTGCGGCTTCGTCCGCAATCATCAACGGTGTCAGTATAGTCGGGAACAAGTCGCTTGGACATGGCGCCGGGCTCTATATGAACGGCTCAACGGCAACTGAACCATTGTCGATCGTCAACTCGACCATTACTGACAACTGGGCTACCACATCCGGCCTTGGGGGCGGTGTATATGTCATGGGTACTTCCAGCACGGTCACCATTGTCAACAGCGACATCAGTAATAACAAAGCCATCATGGGCGGTGGAGGTATCTACTCCGCCGCGCCTACCTCTATTAGCGGAACCAGGATTACCGGTAATTCAACCAGCAACACGGGTGCTCCCGGCGGTGGGCTTTATCTGGCACCCAACTATCCTATTGTTATTACTGATACGGTGATCAGCGACAATGTGGCCAAGCGTGGTGGTGGTATATACAGCAACGGCGGGGCGCAGCTTACCATAAGCGTCAGCAGGATTGACAGCAATAGGGCGGAGTCTTTCGAAGGCGGCGGCATGTACCTCGCAGGAACCGGCTCCGTGAGCGTATCGAGGAGCTATGTAAGGGGTAATACTGCTACCATGTACGGCGGCGGTATCTATACGGCGTCGTCCAGCGCCAGTTTTACCAACTGCTGGATCACGGGTAATGTCGTCTCCCAGATGTCGTACAGTTCCGGCGGTGGTTTATTAAGTTCCGGCGGATTGAATGTTGTCAATAGCACCATAGCGGGTAACTACGCCAGGTCGTTGGGCGGCGGCATTCGCCTGATCTCCGGGATCGCGACCGTGACCAACAGCATCCTCTGGGGAAATGTTGTCGGTGGCTCCGGTTCGGACATCAGCGGCTTGCCC
The DNA here is from genome assembly GCA_029859385.1 of Nitrospirota bacterium. Lineage (GTDB taxonomy): Bacteria > Nitrospirota > JAOUDF01 > JAOUDF01 > JAOUDF01 > JAOUDF01. The sequence continues at coordinate 8,811 of JAOUDF010000016.1, read as the reverse complement.
ACGGTAACCTACAGCGATATACAGAGCGGCTACAGCGGCGAGGGGAATATCAAGCTCGACCCGCTCTTTGTAAACCTTCAGCAGGCATTGCCGGGCAACCCGACCACGGCGGGTGATTTCCATATTCTGAACGGTTCGCCCGTCATCGACACGGGTACGACTTCCGGCGCGCCGTCCGATGACATCGACGGCGACGCCAGACCCCAGATACAGGGGATTGACATGGGCGCGGATGAATTCAAGCTCCCGGTCAACAATGCGCCGGTCGGAGGTTATACCTCGGACAACGTCATACCCGCGAGCCAGATTACCGTAGCCACCGACGTGATAATCCGCTGGAAGGGCCGCGATGCCCAGAGCGACAAGGTAACCCTTAAATCGTTCCAGTACTCCATTGACGGCGGTGTTACGTGGTCTACGCCGTCTAATGGCGATTCGACAGCCGCTCTGTCTCCCGGCTGGTCCAATAATGGCGCTTCGGGGTGGTCTACGGCCCCCACCTTTTCCGAGGCCACCGTGCACACCTTTACCTTCAACACCAAACACGCCGATGTCAACGGTTTCCTGGGTGTTGACAGAAACGATGTAAAGGTACGTTTCAAACTGAACGACGGCAAGGTGGACAGCTCATATGTCACGACAGAGTCGTTCCGGGTTAACAATACCGAGGGAGGGGGCGGTACAACTCCCCCCACGCCTCCGGATACCTCCCATCCTACGGTCATTCGTAACATAGAGGTAGTGGCAAGCAGTTCTTCACAGATCACGGTGCTGGCGGGATTCAACGGCGACTCAAACCTTAACGGTTATGTTACGGTAGAGTACAGCAAGGACAGTACCTGGGACAGCAGCGACGATAAGACGGCCTGCGGCAAGCTTACCGGCGGCTCGCCGAGAACCTGTTTCGTGAGCGGACTGAAGGCCGACACTACCTATTACATTCGGGTAACCTATACCGACCCCGATGGGGTGACCGGTGAAAACGGACAACTCTTTACCGCGCATACCCTGAGTGATGTCTCGGACATCTTCCCTCCGACCCTTGCCATTATCAAACCCATGGACGGCGGCGTGGCGGCGGGGAACAGTACCTATCCCATCTCCATAGACTTCACCGCCTATGATCGTCACAGCGGGCTTCGGTCCTCAACCGGCGACGTGCAGGTGGTTATCGACGGCGCCGCATACAACGCTGCACGAATCCCGGGTACGGAAGATTTCTTCACCTATCTGTGGACAACGCCCACCCTCGGTAACCACACGGTCTATGCCCGGGCGCGCGATAACGCGGGGAATCTTGGTTACTCTCCCGTCGCGACTTTCAACGTCAACAGCATTACCACCGAGGACGGCATCTTTGCCGGAGACGGCAAGCTCCTTGTCCGTGACAACGACAACCAGATATGCTGGGATTGCCACGGCGGCATCAAGCCCCATTCCAGCCAGTACCTGAGCCCGAAGTATGGCAACTGGTCGCTTACCTGCCGCCAGTGTCACCAGCCTCACAACACCACCAACATCTTTCTGGTGAAAGAGCAGATCAAGACACCCAACAGCGGTTACCGGAATGTCGACTTCAGGAGCGCGGCCGGCCGGGCCGATTACAGCTTTGCCAACACGGTGACGCCCGGGACCGGCCCCTGCGAGACCTGCCATACCAAGACCAGCAACGGTAACGGTACTCCTCGCTACAGAAATACGGGTACCGGCCCCGGCGACGGCTCCCACCAGAACGAGCCTTTTACCGGCAAGTGCATCCAGTGTCACGACCACAAGCGGGGCTTCAGTCCGGTGAGTGCCGGCGGCCTCACCTGCGGCGTATGTCATCCCAAGCAGTGGACGCCCATGAACGGGGACACTTCCACCTATCACATGTATGTGCAGAACTCCAATGCAAATGCACTTTCTGACGGGCTAGGCCCCGACCAGAAGTATCCGTCGAAGAATCAGCCGTCGGAAGAGACCGATCATCGTAGGTGTCTCATGTGTCATGCCGACATGGAGGTCTTCTCGCGCAATGTCAACCCCGACAGTGCCATCAGTATCGCCTACAACCTGAGGGCCTCCGTTACCATAGCGCCGGTACCAGGCGACCTTTCGACTCACAGCAATACCGACTTCCGGGGCGACCTTTCCGAAGGCGGCGTCTGTCTCTCCTGCCACAGGATGGAGCAGGTGAAGAATAACGCCAAAAAGAAGAATGACGGCACGACAAAGACGCCGCCGTGGGATGTGCAGAAATTCGGTGAATCGGCGCATAACTTCACCGTGGAGAACAACTTCAAGGCCGATAACTCCAGTTTCAAGGCCAACTGCGTCAAGTGTCACAACGACGACCTCGGCAAGGATTATCAGAAATCGGACTACAAGTTCGGCCTGCACGACACGAAGTACCGGAGCATGTTGTCAAACATTAACAAGAACCTGACCTTTACCGAGAGCAGCCTCAACTCGACGGAGGAGAACTTCTGCTACCAGTGCCACAGCCAGAACACCGACGGGCCGCAGAACTATAACCCCTTCGCCGATAAAGAATCGGTAAAAGACGCATATAACGTCGAGCCAATGAGGGAGAAGGCGGTAAAGATCAAATCGATGTTCGAGGACGACAGGGTCTCGTTCCACCCGATTAACGGCAAGTCGCCCTACAACGGCCTTAACGGTTTGGGCAGCGCCGCGGGAGAGCACAAGGTCGACGAATGGCTGACTCTGCCTTCGGGTGTACGTTCCGCCAACTGGAACCCGGCGAATAACCGGCATGTGGAGTGCACCGACTGCCATAACCCCCACGCAGCGAGCAAGGAGCCCCGGAGCCTGCTGACCTGGTGGGAAAACCCGCTCGATCCTACCGGTGGGTCATTCGGCGGGCAGATAGGTGGAGCCAACAAGGGGGTATGGGGCGTCGAACCGGTATACACGCACCTTCCCTGGAACGAGGCGACGAGCTACACCAAGGTGGAGAACGTTACCCATATGTACCAGCTCTGCTTCAAGTGTCATTCATCCTATGCCTACGGCGGGAGCAATTCCTATGGAGTCCCGGCGGTTGCGCCATCGCCGCCGAAGATCCCCAGAGGCAGCTATGCAAGGGCCGACTCGACGACCTGGAGCTGGTCCGAAGGGCCTGAGACCGACATGGCGGTGGAGTTCAACCCGAACAACTACGGGTTCCATCCCATCCTGCGAAGGGGTCGCAACCAGCCAGCGCCGCACCTGAACTCCAACTGGCCCTACTTCAATGGCGGCGAGGGGAACGGTGCAGGATGGCAGGGTGTGTCCGGCGATTATGTCCTCACCGGACCCAACGGCGCCGGTACCGTCAACTATGACGTTGCGACGCGGAAGGTTACGATCGCGGGGGGGAGAAACTTCCCGACCTACTACCTGATTCCAGGCTGGAAGATACAGTTTAATACCGACAGGCCTTCGTCCAGCGAAACCTGGTACGAAATCAAGACGGTGGACAGCCCGACGCAGATCACGCTGGTGAACGGACCGTCGATCAACCTTTCCGGCACGAACTATGTCACTAGCGCCGGTCTGGGCTGGGCCTTCGTACCGCCCTTCGGACCGTGGAGCGTCATTACCTGCGCCGACTGCCACAGCACCACCGATTCCAATGGCCCGGTCGGTCCTCACGGCTCCGACAACCCGTGGCTGCTGCGCAGTCCCGACGTAAATGCCAGAGTCGACAACAACCTTAACGGCACCACCAGCGACAGCGTTGACGCCATCAACAGCGGCGTCTGGGTGAACAAGAAGATGTTCTGCTTCAGCTGCCACCGCAGAGACGTGTACGGCACCCAGTCGGCATACGGCGTTATCTACCAGGTGCCACCCGGTGAGCCGTCCTTTGATTCCGCTGTGGAACGTCATCCCAGCTACAGCCGACTCTATGTGCATCCTCCATTCTGGGCGGAGATCACGGACAAGAACGTCTGGGGTATCTGGTGCATGAACTGTCACGGCGGCGACTCCATGGGCGGTATGCACGGCAGCAACAGGGAGGCGGGAAGCGGTGCGCCAGCGTGGTCGAACAGCACGACACCCATGGGAGTCAGGTTGCGCAACGGCGCGGCATCCATAGGGCACCGTATGACTTCATCCGGCGGTACCTGTTACTTCGGCGGGACCGATATAAGCTCGTGCAGTGCCTCATTCAACGCCAGTTACACGTCGAACTACGACTACACCGGCGTGGATTAGGCAGCGGCCGAAACCGAATGATCTGTTCCGTAAAGCCGGGCCGATTAAAGGCCCGGCTTTTTCTTTTGCATCCTGAAGTTGTAGCGGGAGATAGTAAACGCGGGAGGGGGTTTTTGTGCCAGCTAAAACAGAAAAGGCACAGTGAACAGGTCACTGTGCCTCGATAGCAATGTTCCTCTGTATTATTCTCTATGCCTGCTGCGTCGCCATCCTCATCGGCACGCCCTTGCCTGCCAGGTGTTCCTTGGCCTGACCGATGGTGTACTCCTTGTAATGAAAGATCGATGCGGCCAGCACGGCGTCGGCCCTGCCGTCGGTGAGGGCTTCGTAGAGGTGCTCCAGGTTTCCCGCTCCGCCTGAGGCGATGACGGGTATCCCCACAGCGTCGGAGATGGCGCGGGTGAGGGCGATGTCGTAGCCGTCTTTTTGCCCATCCTTGTCCATGCTGGTGAGGAGTATTTCACCGGCACCATATTCTTCCATCTTCTTCGCCCACTCCACTGCATCGATACCCGTGGCGTTCCTGCCGCCGTGGGTGAATATCTCCCACTTTCCTTCGCCCACCTGCTTGGCGTCGATGGCTACTACGATGCACTGGCTGCCGAAGCGGTTTGACGCCTCCTGGACGAACTCGGGGCGGTTTACGGCGGCGGTGTTGATGGAAACCTTGTCGGCCCCGGCCTTCAGCAGTGCCCGGATATCCTCCAGCGTGCGGATGCCGCCGCCTACAGTGAGGGGCATGAAGACCTGCTCGGCGGTACGGCGGACAACGTCGAGGATGATGTCGCGCTTCTCGTGGGATGCGGTGATGTCGAGAAAGGTGAGTTCGTCGGCGCCCTGCTCGTCATATATACGGGCGACCTCCACCGGGTCTCCGGCGTCGCGCAGGTTGACGAAGCTGACCCCTTTGACCACGCGGCCGTCTTTTACGTCGAGGCAGGGGATTATCCGTTTGGCCAGCATTTAGACCTCTCCCTTTCCGACCTTGATCGCCTGTTTGAGGTCGAGCGCCCCGCTGTAAATCGCCTTGCCGGTGATGACGCCCGCAACGCCGGTTACTTCAAGGATCTTCAGATTACGGATGTCGCGCAGCGACGACACCCCGCCCGACGCAATGATCGGGATGTTGACGGCGTCGGCCATGCGACGGATGGCGTCAAGATTGGGCCCCTGCATCATGCCGTCGCGGCTGATGTCGGTGTAGATGATGGCGCAGACGCCCGCCTCTTCGACCTCCTTGGCCAGGTTGAGCGCAAGCTTCACCGTCACCTCGGCCCATCCCTTGATGGCCACCCGTCCGTTGGAGGCGTCGATGCCGGCGATGATACCGTCGGGGAACTTCTGGCAGGCCTCTTTCACCAGTTCGGGGTTGCGGCAGGCGGAGGTGCCCAGTATGAGCCGTTCCACCCCCAGGTCGAACAGTCGCTCCATCGTAGGAATATCGCGGATGCCGCCACCTACCTGCACCGGTATCTTCACCGCGGCGACGATGGCCTTTATGGCCTCCAGATTCTTCGGCTCACCCGCAAAGGCACCGTTGAGGTCGACCACGTGCAGCCGCTCGGCCCCTTCCGCCACCCACTTTTGCGCCATCTCGGCGGGGTTGTTGCCGTACACGGTGTCCTTGTCCATCTTGCCCTGCTCGAGGCGCACACACTGGCCGTCCTTGAGGTCTATGGCGGGTATTACGATCATTTGAGGTCTCCGAAATTCTTCAGCACCTGCAGCCCCACCTTCTGGCTCTTCTCGGGATGGAACTGGACGCCGTAAATGTTGTCTTTTTTCACCATGGAAGTGAACTGGATGCCGTAGTCGGTGGTGCCGACCACGGGTCCGAACTCCATGGGCATGACGAAATAGGAGTGGACGAAGTAGAAGTACGAGCCGTCGGGAATGCCCGCCATGAGGGGGTTTTCACCTGTCTGCCATACCTGGTTCCACCCCATGTGGGGGATCTTGTACGCATTCTTGGTATCGTGGGCCAGCTCCGCCAGGTTGTCGGGGAACCGGACCACCGAGCCGCGGAACATGTTGAGGCCGCCGGTGGCGCCGTGTTCCTGGCTCTCGGAGAAGAGGAGCTGCAAGCCCAGACAGATGCCGAGAAAGGGCTTCCCCTTGTGAAAGGTGATGTAGAGGGAGCTCAGGAGGTCGCGCTCCTTGAGGTTAGCCATGCAGTCGGGGAATGCGCCCACGCCCGGCAGTACCACGTGCGATGCGTCCATTATGGTGCGGTGCTGGTCGGTGATGACGGCGTCGTGGCCTACCTGCTCAAAGGCCTTCTGCACACTCCGCAGATTGCCCATGCCGTAGTCGATAATGGCGATCATAACATGCCCTTGGTGGACGGCACGCCGGTGACCCGCTCATCGATGGAGGTGGCCTGGTCGAGGGCCTTGGCGAAGGCCTTGAAGACGCCTTCGAGGATGTGGTGCAGGTTGTCGCCGTAGGGGACGTGGATGTGCAGCGTCACGCCGGCCCGGTCGGCAAAGGCCTTGAAGAAATCCTCGGCCAGCTCGGCGTCGAACTCCCCCACCTTGCTCTTGGGGAGCGCCACGTTGTAGACCAGCCGCGAGCGGTCGCAGAGGTCCAGCGCGACGTCGGCCAGCGACTCGTCCATGGGGAGCCGTGTCCAGCCGTAGCGGCGGATACCTTTCTTGTCTCCCACTGCCTGCTTGAAGGCGTCGCCGAGCACGATGCCCACGTCTTCCACTGTGTGATGGAAATCGATCTGGGTATCGCCGGTGGCCTCAATGGTAAGATCGAACAGGCCGTGCTTGGCGAAGAGGCAGAGCATGTGGTCGAGAAAGGGGACGGTGGTGGAGACGCTGTAGTCTCCGCGGCCATCGATGTTCAGCGAAAGCTTTATCTGCGTCTCTTTCGTATTCCGTTCCAGTTGGGCGGTACGGGCCATGGTTCTCCTCATAAAGCAGGTGATTAGGCTGAAGGTTGAAGGCTGAAGGGAAGACGAATCTAATGCCTTTACCTTCAGTCTTCAGCCTTCGGTCTTCAGGCTGCTTTTCACAACATTCTTGTTAATCGCGAAATGGCCACAAGGAATCCGTGGTTGTCATCCTGCATGCCAACGGTTATCCGAAGACAGTTTTCCAGCGGTCCGGGCCTGCTCAGATTGCGGACAAGGATACCCTCGTCAGTGATCAGCCCCTGATGGACCTTTGCGGCGTCCTTCACCCGGATCAGCACGAAGTTGGCGTCGCTCGGGTAGGTGGTGATGCCGCTGCGCAGGCCGCGAAGCCTATAATAAAGATTTTCCCGCTCCTCGACAATCAGATTTATCTGGGCGTCGATCACGCCGGGGTCGGACAGCACCTCGGACGCCGCCACCTGGGAGTAGGAGTTGATATTGTAGGGAAGGCGCACCTTCTCGATCTCCCGCACCACCGAAGGGTTGGCCACCAGCATCCCCACCCGCAGTCCGGCCAGGCCGATCTTCGACAGGGTGCGCAGGATGATCAGGTTTTCCATCTCCGCCAGCTTCGGCAGAAAGGTCTTGCGCGAGAAGTCGTAGTAGGCCTCGTCGACGACCACGATCCCCTCGAACTTCGCGATCAGCTCCTCCATCCGCTCCTGGCTGAAGCAGTTCCCCGTAGGGTTGTTGGGCCAGCTGAGCAGGAGGACACCCTTGGTGGGGAACTGGTCGGGGACGATGTCGAACTTGTCGTCGAGCGGTACCTCGCAGACCGGCATTCCCATGGACTTGGCGATAATGCCGTACATCGAGAAGGTCGGAACGGGGTAGACGGCGCAGACATCCGACCCGCCGAAAGCCATCAGGATCATCTGGATCAGCTCGTCGGAACCGTTGCCCAGCGCCACTTGTCCGGTATCGACGCCAATGCGCTGGGCGATGAGAGCCTTGAGTTTCGCCGCCGAAGGATCGGGATAGTGGTTGAGGGGTATCGCACTCAACGCCGCCGCAATCCTCTCTCGCACCGGCTTCGGCAGGGGGTAGGGGTTCTCGTTGGCGTCCATCTTTATGGGGCACTGCTGCTCCTCGGCCTTGTAGGGGACGAGGTCGCGGACTTCGGGTCTTACCAGCGCATTGATATTCAATTTAGTGACTCAGAAATTTAGAGTTAATAAACCATGCAACAAAAAGCCAGAAGGCAAAGCCTATCCATGTACTCAATTCAGTAAATATTATGAACTTTGAGGTAGATTCACGAGTGTAGTAATCCCAACGAGGTTTTCTGTTGCCCAAAGTGACGATAAAAAGGATAAATTCTCCAGTATAAAATAAAAGGAATTCTATAAATATTACGAAGAAGAATCTGGATATTCCTTTGAGGGATCCCTCAATGAGATCTTCAATCATAATATCCTGTCCAATTCCCTGTTAGTTTTCCTGCATCCTCACCTTTACCGCCAACCCATGCGCCTCCAGCCCTTCCATGTCGGCGATGCGCATCACATCGTCGCCAATGGCATGCAGTCCCTGCTTCGAGAAGGCGATGACGCTGGAGCGCTTGACAAAATGGTGCACCGAAAGGGGCGAAGAAAACCGTGCCGTTCCTCCGGTGGGCAGCACGTGATTGGGCCCGGCGGCGTAATCGCCCACGGCCTCGGCGGTGTAGTGACCGAGGAAGA
>JAOUDF010000014.1 GCA_029859385.1 Nitrospirota bacterium | reverse complement strand
TTTGCACGCAAGAATATACAAACCTTCCCTGTTCCAATCCATGACGTCGTATGCCAGGTTGCCCAAAGGGATGTTGACGGCCCCCTCGCGAGGCGTCGCGGCGAACTCCTTCTTCTCCCGGACGTCGACGAGAGTGAAGGGCGTACCTGACGACTTGAGCCCTTCAATCTCCTGTTCAGTTACGGCCGACGGCCTGTGTCGCCTCTTGAGCGTCACAAAATAGCCGTAGACGATCGCAGGGATGAGGAGGGTTATCAGATAGCCGCCTGCCTTGGCGAGCGCAATGGGATCGTAACTCATGATATCTTTTCCAGGGCATCGAGGATTTCCTCGCGGCTCTTGTTGCCGGCCAGACGCGTCATCTCCTTGCCGTTCCGGAGGAAGACCATGACGGGAACGCTCCTGATCCCGAACTCCACCGCCTTCTCGCGAAATTCATCGACATTAAGCTTGCCGATGACATAACGGTCGGCGACTTCATCGGCCAGACTCTCAACGGTCGGCAGAAGTTGCTGGCAATGGCCGCACCACGGCGCGTATAAATCTATCAGTACAGGAACGGATGAAGCGACTATTGCTTCATAGTTCTCTTTGGTAACATTGACTGCTCCCATTTTTACTCCTTTTTAACGCTGACAGGCGGTAATGCCCAGTTTATCCATCTTGTACTTGAGTATGCGTCGACTTATTCCCAGAAGCGACGCGGCCTCCGTCTGATTGAAGTTGGTCTTTCGAAGCGCCTGGAAAATGATATCATATTCAAACTCCCTCGATGCCTCGTCGAAGGGAGAATTCCCCTCAAGCACGGCTTCTTTCAGGCTTGAGCGCCGTACCTGTTCACGAATGTCCTCCGGAATATCCGAAGTCTCGATCGTGTCTCCCGCGCAAAGGACATGGCAGCGCTCGATGACGTTCATCAACTGCCGCACATTGCCCGGCCATGGATACTCCATGAGAATCTCCATGGCATCCCGGGATATCTTTCTGCCGCGGCCATCTCCCTGCTGTGCAAAGATGTGGAGAAAATGTTCCACCAGCAGCGGGATATCATCCGACCTTTCCCGCAGGGGAGGAACGTGAAGCGGAACAACATTTACGCGGTAATAGAGATCGTGCCGAAACCTTCCCTCGGCGACATCCTTTCCCAGGTCCCTGTTGGTGGCGGCTATTACCCTTACATCCACGCGGATCGGCGTCGCCCCACCAACGCGCAGGAATTCCCGCTGCTGGAGCACCCTGAGAAGCTTTACCTGGGTAGCCAGAGACAGGTCGCCGACCTCATCGAGAAAAAGGGTGCCGCCGTGGGCCTGTTCGAACTTCCCGATTCGCCGCTCCCTGGCATCGGTAAATGCACCCTTTTCATGGCCGAAAAGCTCGCTTTCGATGAGATTCTCCGGGATTGCGGCACAGTTGATCGCGACAAAGGGCTTGTTTCCGTAGGGGCCGCACTTATGAACAGCACCGGCAATAAGCTCCTTGCCCGTCCCGCTCTCCCCGGTAATAAGGACCGTAGACCGCCCATCGGCTATCTGCCGCACCATCCGGCACAGTTCCCGGATGGCCCTGGACTCGCCTACTATCCCTGAAAGGTGGCATTGATCATCAACCTCGCTGCTGCTACGAGAAGCCAGAAGACCCGGTTGTCTTTCCACAAGAACCTTCTCCAGGCGGTCCTTGATCTCCTGGATACTGAACGGCTTGGTAAGGTAGTCGCTGGCGCCAAGCTTCATCGCCTCGACGACCGTCTCCAGCGTCTGGGTGGCGGTGAGCATGATGACCGGCGTCGTGGGGGTCTCCTTCCGGAGTTCCGCCAGTACCTGCATGCCGTCCATGCCGGGCATCCTGATATCGAGAAAGACGGCGTCGGGACGCTCCCTTTCCTGCATCTTCAATGCCTCAATACCCGACGACGCGGTCAGCACGCGATAGTCGTGCTTGAGGATCATCTTCAGCGATTCACGAATTCCCAACTCATCATCGACAATGAGAACGGTCTTCACTACATTCCTCCAACAGCACTAAAGAGACGTGTCAGTTCCGGCAAAGGGCAGCAGTATGGTTGCAGCAACGCCGCCGCCGTCGAGCTCCTTGAGCTCTACCCGCCCTCCCTGCGATTTGAGTATCTTCTGTTGCCAGACTATATCCGTCCCGAGCTTGACCAGGTCTCCCTCAAAAGGATTGCCCTCAAGGGTTACCTCCACCGCCTGACCGATATCTTCCTGCCCTTCCAACGTCTTGCAACCGGTACTGATGTAGATATCGCCGTTGTCGCTGATATGGTCGATAATCGAGAGCAGAAGGCCGCCCATTGCCTCCCGGGACTGAGCATTCTCCATCGGGACGCCGGGGATATCGTCCCCCAGAAACCTGAAAACAGCAATCTTGCGCCCGGCAAGCTTTTCCCTGAACTCCCCGAGAAGGGCATCGATCATTTCATTGACATCGACATGCTCAATCTCCGCCGCTTGCCCGTCCGACGGCTCTCCCTGCACCCTGGCGGAGGTGAGTATCTCCTCGACCACCCTGTCTATTTTTTCGACGTCGCTCGTCATGACCTGATAAAACTCGCTCCTGAACTCTTCATCACCGAACTTGTCCTTGAGGAGATTGGTGTAGGTCTTGATTGAAACAAGGGGATTCTTGATCTCGTGAGCCAGTTGCAGCGCCATCGCAAGGGACGAATCAGCGCAATGAGCGGTCGCCGCTGTCGACAGGTCTTCCGGGGAAGCCGCCTGTTCCTCTTTTGCTTCCCCCTGTGAAATCGGCTCGCTGCAATCCCGGGCAGCCGGTTCCTCTACGCCGGAAGAAAGGGAAAGGTGCCAGGGCATGACCATCTCTTCGGTGCAGGCTGCCAGCCCTCTTGCAATGACCCCTTCCAGTTCGTCCAGATTGTCGGACCAGAAGGCGCGGGCAAGGTAGTCGAGCGCCTGGGGAGATATCTCTTTTTCCGGCAGCGCGTAATTCCGGCAGACACGATCCCGGAGATAACCGGCAATCAGGGGAATATCCTTCTTTCGCGACCGGAGGGGGGGGAGGTCAAGACCTACTATGCTCAACCGGTGAAGCAAGGTGCGCTCGATCAGCGAGTCGGCGACCATGGCGACAGCATCAACCTCAGACGTCATGATGAGCCGAAGCGACGCCGGCCGCGATACTCCGTCCAGAGTCATCTCTCCGCTGTCAAGGTAGTCTTCAAGGACCGCCTGCATGGCCTCCGTCAGTCGGTCAATCCCCCGGATAAGGAGGGTCCCGCGCAACTCCCGCTCCCCTTCAAGGAGATGCCGGATATCTTCCTCAAACTGTTCAGCCTTTACTACAAAAAATCCGTTCTCCTTCTGGAGACCCTCGCGATGAATTGCCCGGGCCAGCCCTTTTTTTCGCGTACCCCGTTCTCCGGTAACAAGGACCGGGGCATTCGAGGATACGGCAACCCTCATGGCATCCCTGGTGGAAAGGGGGTAAAGGGGGGACAAAAGCACGGAACCGGCCAACCGCTGAAAGAGCTCATCGGACGTCGATGCCGTGTCCGCCTGCCGTGGATGACTTTCCTGCTGAACCCTCTCGGAGGTATTCGTCGTCATGGCTTGTATCTCTCACTGTTGGTCCTGTCGCCATGCCGCCGCTCGTGATCGCGGGGATCGACAGGAAGGGTTATGAAGAATGCGGCGCCGCATCCTTCCTTGCTCTCAACATCGATGAAACCCCGGTGTTCCCTGATAATCTGGTACGCAATGGCAAGCCCGAGCCCCGTTCCCTGTTCCTTGGTGGTAAAGAACGGGTTGAAGAGGTTGTCGACGGCACTCTCCGGGATACCGACACCCGTATCCTTTACCTCGATCTGAACGAAATCGGTCCTGCCTCCCGTCGCAAGGGAGACTGTCCTGACCTCAAGGGTTCCGCCCGCGGGCATTGCCTGGACAGCGTTGAGAAACAGGTTCATCAGGACCTGTTTCAACTGCTCCTTGTCCATGACTATTTCGGGCATATTATCCGAGAAATCCCTGATGATCTCAATCCCCTTCTTCTTGCATTCGGAGCCGACAAGAATCAACATCTTGTCCACGGTATCGTTGAGGCTGGTCGGCCGCAGGTTGGGCTCGGATGGCTTCGCAAAGGCAAGCAGTTCCTCCATCAGCATGTTGAGACGCTCGATCTCGTCACAGGCCAGGGCGTGAAACTGTGTACGGAACTCTTCATCGTCATACCTCTCGGGAAGCAACTGGAGAAAGGTATGCACCGAAACCAGCGGATTGCGTATCTCGTGGGCAAGGCCGGCGGTAAGCGTACCCAGGGATGCCAGACGGTCCGAACGCCTGAGCGAGATCTTCATCTTTTTTGTGCTCTCGAAGAGGCGGGCATTCTCAATCGCAATAGCGGAGTAGCCCGCAAGGATCGAAAGAAGTGTCAGCTCGGCATCGGTGAAGGCCGCGCCGTTTTTTTTTCCGCCCAGCACGCAGAAACCTGCCAATCGCCCCTTGTCAGCAAATGGAAGACAGACCTCTCCCCCCAGCTCGGCCAATTGACTGAAGGCATAGATCTGCGTGAGGTCTTCCTGGGCCACACCCCCACTGTCAGAGGCCAACATACACTGCCCTCGGCGAAGGCAGGCAACCAGAAAATCTTCCCGCTGGATGCGCAGGCCCATAAGATCAGGCCCACTCGTACCGACTTGTGCCTTTGCTACGTAAGGGCCTGAATCGAGAAGGTCGGGAAGGAAAAGGGTGGCTCCTTCAAGCTCGAAGGCATCCATGAAAGTCTCGACAATGCGGTCGTTGAGAAGGGGACCGTCCAGAACCGATACTATGGCGTGGCTGGTTTCATGGATGAACCGCAGGAGGTCGTCGCCCCTTTTGTCGGCCTGGGACGGATTGTCCTCGCAATCGCGTTTCTTCGACAAGCGGGGGAAATTGGTGGTGAGAAAATCCCTGATACCGTTGTTTTTCATCTGATGCTCAGGCATCGGCCCTCCCGTGCGGCGTGAGTAATCGAGGGACATACCGCCATGCATTATCCGCTCAAACGATGACGGTCACGGGGCAAGCAGTCGGCATTAAGCATGGAATGGGCCAATAGTACCTTTCGAGGGCAGGATAAATCAAGCCCAAAAACCACGGCGGGATGCCTTACTTCTTCTTTGACCTGGCAAGGAAACGTTCGACCAGTGAAAGCTCGCCTTCCTTGTCGACGACCTCTCCATCGAGGCGCGCATCAAGGAGCTTTTTGAGGATGTCACGGTAGGAGGGGCCTTCCTTCACACCAAGCTTCTGAAGGTCTTTGCCCGTTATGGCCGGTTTCACCGACCGGAGGGATGTAAGGAAGGAGGAGACGCGCCGCTTCCCTTCTTCGTCGCGGCAGCGGGCCATTGCATTGAGAAGAACTTCGACGGAAAGAGGATGCAGGACATGGTAGACCGTGCTTGGTTTCAGCCTGCCCGGTCGGCAGATGGTACGCGCAACCGTCTCGGCGTGGTCCTTTTGTGATAAAAGGAGCATTGACACCCGTGCGGGGACGGCCAGCCGGCGGATGACTTCCTCCACCCCTTCCCGGGAAAGCGGCTCAAGCAGCGCCATGAGATAGAGCACCCAGAGTTCGACCTCTTCTTCGAAGTACTGCAACCGATACCATGCCACTACTTCGGCGGTCGACTTGAGGAGCTCCGTCAGTTTCCGGCTTACCGCGATATCGGGATGGATAAAGCGGAGCAGCCCCAACTCCCCCATCCGTCGGACCGACTTGATAGGCTCGGCCTCGGTGAAGATGAGCCTCAGCTCCGTGTAAAGGCGCCCCCCCGAAAGGCGGTGGAAGAGGTCCATGCTCACGGCGTTGCGGATGAGGCTCTGGGTATGTTTGCTTATCCTGAAGTTAAACCGCTGCTCAAAGCGGATGGCCCGGAAGACCCTCGTCGGGTCCTCGACGAAACTGAGGTTGTGCAGTATCCGGATCGATTTTTCCTTGATATCGCGCCGTCCGCCGAAGAAGTCGATGAGGATGCCGAAATCCCGCTCATCGAGTTTGATGGCCAGCGTATTGATGGTGAAATCGCGGCGGTAGAGGTCTTTCTTGATGGAACCCAGCTCCACCGTAGGGAGTGCCCCCGGACGTTCGTAATACTCGGTGCGGGCCGTGGCGATATCGAACTTTTTCCCGTCCGGAAGCTGTATCACCGCCGTGCCGAATTTCTGATGGGCCTTTACCCGCCCATGGTAGCGGGCGGCCAGCTTCTGGGCAAAGGCAATGCCGTCCCCCTCCACCACGATATCGATATCGAGGTTGTCATAGGAGAGGAGCAGGTCGCGGACGAACCCTCCCACCAGATAGGCGCTGAACCCCATCTCCTGGGCTAACCTCCCCGCGGTTTTCAAGATATCGAGAATATCGGAAGGGAGCTTTTCACGAAGGAGCGATTGAACACCCCGGGACGAAAAGTCGACTGCCTCGGAATCGGCGGGAAAAGGCCGCCGGACGACCCGGTCGTGGAGCGACCTCAGAATATCGGTCCGGGTAATAGCCCCCACCACGCGCCCCTCGTCGACCACGGCAAAGAACCTCTGGTTGTGCTCGACCATGGCCGTCTCTATCTCGGGTACCGGCATGTCGGGCGAAGCCGTAAGGAGGTCGGTGGTCATGTACTGGGAAACCGGCGCGTGGCCGAGGTCATGAAACTGGGCCTTCTGCACCACCTCCCGGGAGATGAGCCCCTGCAACCCCTTCTTGTCGACCACCGGCAGTACGTTCACGTTGTAGCGGGTCATGGCGTCCCCCGCTTCCTTCAGCGACGCACCCGGCTTTATGGTAATTACCGGTGTCGTCATGATCTCTTTGACCGACTTAACGGGCAGCACATGGGCATCGATCTCCACCATAAGGTGCTCTTCAGCCTGGGCAAGGGAAAGCTCCTTCGCAATCCCCGCCGCTGCCGAGGCATGACCGCCACCCCCCAATTTCTTGAGGATCCGCCCTGCATCGATCTCGGGGACACGGCTCCGAGCAACGAGATGGATCCTGTCCTCCAGCGACGCCAGGATAAAGACAGAGTCGCTTCCCTCCATGTCCCGCAGCTTGTGGGCCAATACGGCAATGTCCTGGATGTACACTTCAGAGGAGGCGGCAGCGATGGTAATCTTGAGGCCTCCGCGATGATAGGTCTTTACGGAGCGGACCAGTTCGTTGAGAAACGATATCTGCTCGGCGGAGAGGGGGTGGTTTATGACATCGGCGACGACATTGAGGTCCGCCTGCTGCGAAAGGAGCCAGGCTGCCGCCATCATGTCCCGCGGCGTGGTGGAGGAAAAGAGCAGCGAGCCCGTCTCCTCGTAGATACCCATCGCCATGACGGTCGCTTCGGCGGGGGTAAGAGATATGCCCCGCTGCTGGAGGAGTTCAATGAGGAGGGTCGTCGCGGCACCCACGTCGTCCCTGACCTCCAGTTCTCCCGACAGCCCGCCTTCCACCCGGCGGTGATGGTCATAGATATGGAGCTTCAGGCCCGGCCGGTCGACAATCTCGCCGAACCGACCAATACGGTCGGCGGAGCTGACATCGACGAGGATCAGATGGTCCACCTCGTCGAGGGGGATGTTCTTCGCCTTGTCGAATTCCATGAGATACAGGGTGGAGTGGAGAAAGAACTCCCGCAGATTTCTTTCCTGGGAACCCGAAAAAACCGCCCTGGCTTCAGGATAAAGCTTCTTGGCGGCCATCATCGAGGCCAAGGCGTCAAAATCTGCGTTGAGGTGGGTGGTGATAACCTGCACGGGATGTATACCAGTGCGTCCGGTAAAGGGGGAAAAACGTAACAGATGTTGCAGAGAGAGGCATGGATACTGCCTGGCTGTCGCCAGGCAATACCTTCAGGGAATTAACGGCTGAGGGCCTTGAGCTTCTTTCTCCGGGCTTCCGCCTGCTTCTTCTTCCTTTTAACGGAAGGCTTCTCATATGCCTGTCGCTTCTTGAGCTCCTTGAGAAGTCCCTCTTTGGCCATCTGCCGTTTCAACGCCTTAAGCGCTTTTTCTACCTGATTGTCGAAAACCTTGATTTCCAATGCCATCCCCTCTCGTGCCGCCCTGTTGAGTCGTGAATTGGACGCAAATCATCGCCCAACGCGGCTATGAAGAAAAAAACTCAAGCCAACACGCTTGAGAAATACTTAGCGCTTTTTTCTTAAAGATAGGCGCGATTATGCGTCGACCCCATCGATTTGTCAAGCTTTTACTTTGCTTTTACTCATATTTGCCAAATCGACCCGCCATCCCCCATTGTATCCCTGGTGCCATGCCATCATAAAGCGCCGACGGTAAACAGCCGATTAATCTGGTATCTTATTTCTTCTTTTCAACAGAGGCAAGATACCTTAAAATTTCTTTCACTTCGGAGGTTCCATGTTTCGTCTCACATCGGTTTTGTTCCTGATTGTCTCGCTCTTCTCCGGCATCGGTCCGGCGGAAGCCCAGCCCTCCGTACCCTCAAAGGCATACAGCGTCCCCGTTATTCTCTACCACCGCTTTGCCGACACCTCATCCAACGAGATGACCGTCACGGTCCGGGAGTTTGAGGAGCAGATGGCGCTGATAAAGAAGGAGGGGTACACGGTGATCCCCCTTAAGCAGCTGGTGGATGCCTACCTCGGCAAAGGGGCATTTCCACCGCCCAAGTCGGTCGTACTCGTCGTGGATGACGCCCACCGGTCGTTTTACGAGACGGGGCATCCGATAATGAAGCGGCTCGGCTATCCCGCCACCCTCTTCGTCTACCCTTCGTGCATCAGCCGTGCTTCCTACGCCATGACATGGGAACAGCTCCGCGAGGTGGGGAAGAACGGCGTTGACATCCAGTCCCATACCTACTATCACCCCAACTTCAAAGTGGAGGCGCGAAAGCAGTCCCCTGCCGACTATGAAAAGTTCGTGAACGACCAGTTGAGGAAGTCGAAGCGCGTACTGGAGGAAAAGATAGGGAAACAGATCAGCTACCTGGCCTACCCCTTCGGCCTGTTTGACGATGTGGTCGAGCGAAAACTGCTGGAAAACGGCTACGAGGCGGGCTTCTCCATCGTCCGGAAATCGAACGGGCCGGCGGATGTGAAGACCCGGTTGAATCGCTACCTCATTGTCCCGCGGACTTCTCTCAAGGAGTTCAAGAGAATCCTCGAAACGTCGCGGGCTTCCTGAGAAAGGGTATTGATGCTGTTTTTGCGTTCCCTCCTGTTCAACACCCTTTTCTGGATCGATACCTTTGTCCTTTCCACACTGATACTTCTGGTGAGGCCTTTCGGGCTGAGCTATTCATATTTCTTCGGCCGCTCTTGGAGCCGGTTGAACATGCTGCTGCTGAGGCTGATCTGCGGGATAAGCTACCGCGTGGAGATAAAGGGGAAGCTGCCCGAGGGACCTGCCGTCTTCCTGTCCAAGCACGAAAGCGCCTGGGAAACCGTGGCCTTTCCTTCGTTCATGCCCCCCTACATGTGGGTGCTCAAGCGGGAGCTTTTCCATATCCCCATCTTCGGCTGGGCGCTGGTGGCCCTGGGGCATATCGGCATCGACCGGGAGCAGGGGATAAAATCGATGAAGGCCATCAACGATGCCGGGGGCAAGATTCTCCAGTCGGGCTACAGTATGGTAATATTCCCCGAGGGGACGCGGACGGCGCCGGGCGAGATGGGTGAGTTCAACCCCGGCGGCGCCAGCCTGGCGGTAAGGGCCGGTGTCCCCATCGTGCCGGTCACGCACAACGCGGGCAGACTCTGGGGCAAGCGGGGATTTGCCAAGGAACCGGGGCTCATCACCGTCGTAATCGACGAGCCGATCCCCACCGAGGGACTGCCGCCTTCGCAGAGAAAAGAGCTGAACCAGCGGGTAAAAGAAATAATTGAACAGCGACTGAAAGAGATCGGGGGGTAAAAACAACTCCCATGAGACCTATAGGACTCATGGGACCAATAAAACCATGGCCAAACTGCACACTACCTACACCTGCCAGAAATGCGGCTACGCCTCTCCCAAGTGGCTCGGCCGTTGCACCGACTGCGGCGGCTGGAACACCTTTGTCGAGGAGCGGACCCAAGGATCGGCGGGCCGAAGCAAGGGCGGCTTCTCCGGCGAGGCTTCGCGCCCTGTCGCCGTATCGGAGATCACCGGCGCCAATGAGGCCCGCTTCTCGTCGGGCATGAGCGAGCTCGACCGCGTACTGGGCGGCGGTACCGTAGCCGGATCAGTGGTCCTCATCGGCGGCGACCCCGGTATCGGCAAATCAACCCTGATGATACAGGCATCCCATGCCCTGAGCGGCAACGCCGGAAAGGTTCTCTATGTCTCTGGCGAGGAGTCGCCCCGGCAGATCAAGATGCGCTGCCAGCGCCTCGGCATCGACTCGGAAAGCCTCTTCATCATGGCCGAAACCTCACTGGAGGGGATCATGCAGGGGCTCAAGGAGATCAAGCCCGGCGCCATCGTCGTCGACTCCATCCAGACCGTCTTCTCCCAGGAGCTCGACTCTGCCCCCGGCAGCGTCAGCCAGGTGCGCGAGGCCGGCAGCCGTATCACCATGCATGCCAAACAGGCGGGCGTCACCGCCTTTCTCATCGGCCACGTCACCAAGGACGGCGCCATCGCCGGACCGCGGGTACTGGAGCATATGGTCGACACCGTCCTCTACTTTGAGGGGGGCAAGGGGCATTCGTACCGGATCCTCCGGGCGGTGAAGAACCGCTTCGGTTCGTCCAACGAGATCGGCGTCTTCGAGATGCGGGAGGAGGGATTGCGCGAAGTGGCCAACCCGTCGGAGCTGTTTCTCGCCGAGCGCCCCGCCGACGCCACCGGCTCTGTGGTCGTTGCCAGCATGGAGGGCACGCGCCCCATCCTCGTGGAGCTACAGGCCCTCATCTCCCCCACCACCTTCGGTACGCCGCGCCGCGCGACCATCGGCGTGGACCACAACCGCGTATCCCTTCTGCTGGCGGTGCTGGAGAAACGGGCCGGGCTGCACCTCATGGGACACGACGTATTCGTGAACATCGTCGGCGGCCTGAGGCTCGACGAACCCGCCACCGACCTGGGCATCGTCGCCGCCGTAGCCTCCAGCTTTCTCGACGTCCCCATCCCGGCCGATACCGTGGTACTGGGCGAGGTAGGGCTGGCGGGAGAGGTGCGGGCCGTAAGCCAGGCCGAGGCGCGGGTGCGCGAGGCCGCCAAACTGGGTTTCAAGCGCTGCGTCCTGCCTGCCCGCAGCGGCGACAAGCTGCCGAAGGTGAAAGGGATGGAACTGGTCACCGTCGATACGCTTCAGCGGCTGAGAGAGGTGTTGTTCTGACGTGTAACGGCACTAGTAACCTGCTCCCAATTCAGATAATCATTTGTTGAGCATTATGAGACTACTTCGCATTCTAGTCGCGATATGTTTATATTTCGTCGGAGCAGCAATGTCTCTGCTCGGTCTACTATCTGTGCTTGGTTTTGGGGCAGAGGAAACAATTCACCACAATAGACAAATCGAGGGAGCGTTCCAAACTGCCGCCAAATTTGTCGTGTCATTTCAAGGGAAGTATGGGCGGCTTCCAAACAATGAAGAGTTCGAGATATGGGCAAAGCGTTTTCCAACGACACCCTATAGCAGCCCGCACGGCATGATGATTCTAGATAGTTCATTCCCCGATGAAGCGATCAAACAGTTCGGGAAGGCACCACAAGATGCATTCTTGTTGGTTTACTGGCGAAGTGAGTGGAATGAATACTATGCTTCTTGGGTTAACAGAACGACCCTTCAATTTGATGAGTCTAAATACTACGCCTTCGGTAGTAAGCTGGCAGAGAGTAGTATTTTGATCATCATTGCGCTTAGCGCGTTGATCGGTGGACACAAAATATGGCCCCTTCGTCAGCGGCAAGAAAAATTCTTGCCGCCCGTTTTGTTCTGAAGCGCCATGCTTGACAGGTGTAACGCAACACATTACAGTAAGACATGATCTGCTCGTTCCGGCATAAAGGCTTGAGAAAGCTTTTTGAAGACGACGATGCTAGGGGCGTAGCCGCTGAGCATGCCGACAAGCTGCGGCGTATTTTGGCTCGACTACACGCGGCCTGCACGGTCGCCGATATGGACTTGCCGGGATATCGGCTACATCCGCTGAAAGGAGAGCTAAAAGGCTTTCATGCCGTGACCGTGCAGGCGAACTGGCGCGTTATCTTTCGTTTTGCGGACGGCGAGGCCAGGGATGTTGATTATCTGGACTATCATTAAGGAGACTCGAAGATGCGCATGAAAAACCCTCCTCATCCGGGCAGCATCGTGCTGCACGACTGTATTGAGCCGTTGGGCCTGACTATTACTGACGCTGCGGCTGCGCTTGGTGTCACGCGCACTACTCTTTCTGAACTGGTAAACGGGAAACGCGGGATTTCCGCGGAGATGGCGGTGCGCTTGTCGAAGGTTTTCGGGGGAAGCGCCGAAAGCTGGTTGGTCCAGCAGGTACAGTACGACCTTTCCCACGTTTCCGATGACCGGTTCAAGCAGCTTAAGCGACTTGCGGCGTAAAAGTCTACACGACCCCATGAAAACCCTTCGTAGCTCCGCCTCCTCCTTCTATTTCGTCGCCGATATCCATCTGTCGCCCCACCGGCCTGAAACTACCGCTCGGTTCCTTTCGCTGCTCAATACGGTGGAAAAGTCGCGCGGCGAGCTTTTCCTGCTGGGAGACATCTTTGACTACTGGGCTAATAACGGGGCTGTGCGGCGAGCTAATGCTCCGGTACTGGAGCGGCTGGGGCGGCTGGTCGACGCCGGATGCCCGGTGCACTTTATCATCGGCAACCGGGACTTCCTCATGGAAGAGAAGGTGCTGGGACGTTACGGCATCAACTTTCTCGGGGAAGAGGCGACGCTGATCGTCGGAGACAGGAAAATCCTCCTCTCCCACGGCCATCTGCTGGCCACCAACGACACGGTATTTCTCGACTATCGGGCGCGGATGTGGCCAATGTTCCGATTCCTCGACCTCTTCCTGCCCGGCCCCATCGAGAACAGGCTCGCCGGGCACTTCATGCAGAAGAGCAAGGAGGTCATCGGCGAACAGGATGCCGAGAGGTTCCGCATCCCCGACGAGACGATCCATCGCTATTTTCAGGATGGCTTCGATGTGATAATCTGCGGCCATACGCATAAACCGCAGCAGCGCGACTTTGAGGGTGGAAAGGCGCTGGTAGTACTTCCGCCGTGGGAAAAGGGCGGGGGTGGGTATGCAATAATGGAAGAAGGCCCGATTTCGCCGCCCGGAGGTTCCCTCGGATTTCGAGGGCCGATATCGCGCCACCTTAAACTCATGGATACCGCATCCCCGTAATATTTTCGAACAAGACTTTCAAAGACCGCCAGGTATGAACAGAACGCGCCCCATATCGGCCCTTGAAATCCGAGGGAACCGCCGGGTGGCGGCTTTGGAGAGGACAACAACCCTGTGTACGATCTCGCAATAAAGAAGGTTCAGGAAGGCAGCAGGGTACAGGTATCGGGCCTCTGGGGTTCCTCCAGGGCCTTTTTTCTGGCTGCCCTCAGGAAGGAGACCGGCCGCCCGCTCATCATCGTGGCGCCGTCGTCGCCCGCTGCCGAGCGCCTTGCCGTTGACCTCCGCTTCTTCGCCGCCTTTCACGGCGTCGACCCGGGCCTGGTCTGCCTCTTCCCCTCATGGGAGATGGTCCCCTTCGAGCCCGCCTCGCCCCACCGCGACATCATAAGCGACCGCCTCAAGGCCCTCTCCCGCCTCCTCATCGACAGCGACGGCATCGTCGTTCTCCCCGCCGACACCCTGGGTCAGAAGCTCATGTCGTCGGGGGAATTTTTCGAGATATTCCGCGAGGTGGTCACCGGCCATGAACTGTCGATAGAATCGCTTCTCGAATCGCTGATGAAGGGCGGCTACCACCCCGTTTCGCTGGTCACCGACGCCGGAGAGTTCTCCCGCCGGGGCGGCATCGTCGACATCTTCTCCCCCCTCTACCCCGACCCGCTCCGCGTAGAGTTCTTCGGCGACGAGGTCGAGTCGATCCGCTTCTTCGAGGTCGACACCCAGAAATCGATCCGCACCGTGGAGAAGGTGGTCATCGTCCCCGCCTCGGAGGTCTGCATCCCCGAGGACAGCCGGAAGGCCGGGGTGAAGCGAATGCGCACCGCGGCCCTGGAGCGGAAGCTGCCAAAAGAGAAGATGGAGCAGCTCATCGACGCCCTGGAGAGCGGCCGGACCGTCGGCGGCTGGGAGTTCTTCGCGCCCTTTTTTACCTCCGTGCACGGCACCTTTTTCGAGTACGCCCCGCCTGACGCCCTGTGGGTCATCGACGAAATGGGCGAGGTCTCGCAGTCCATCGACACCTTCTGGCAGCGGGTGCAGGAGGGGTGTCTCGACTCCCTCGAACGGGGCCGCGTCACCCCCGAACCCGAGAGCCTCTATCTTTCCCCCGGCGAAGTAATGGAGCAGATCGAAGGGAAGGGGCGCGTTTCCCTTAATTTGCTTGGCATGGAAAGACGGGGCTGGAAGGAGTATGCCTGCGAGGTGAAGTCGCCGGAAACAGCCGGCATCCGCCCTCCCCGGGCACGCGCGGGGGGAGAAGAGGAAGGGTTCTTCGCCACCTTTGTGAAAAAGCTTGCCGAATACCGGGAAGACAACGATGTCCGCCTCATCTGCCACACATCGGGACAGGCGGACCGGCTCCGGGAGATTCTGGCCGATTACGACGTCGACGCAGCCCTTTCCAAACCGGCGGCAGCGGCGACGCCGGGGGCCATCACCATCGCTACCGGTGCCCTTTCCCACGGCTTTCTCTGGCCCGATATCGGGCTCTTCATCATCACCGAGGAAGATATCTTCGGTGAAAAGAAGGCGCACCGGGCCAGCAAGCCGTCGCGCATAAGCCACCTCCTCACCAGCATCAGCGAGCTCCATGCGGGCGACTTCATCGTGCACGTCGACCACGGCATCGGCGAGTATATGGGTCTTCAGCACATGAAGGTGGGCGACCTCGAGACCGACTTTCTCATCATCAAGTATGTGGGCGGCGACAAGCTCTACGTCCCGCTGGACAAGCTCGACCGGGTGCAGAAATACACCGGCTCCGAGGATTCGAGGCCCCGGCTCGACAAGCTGGGTGGCACGGCATGGGAAAAGACCAAGGGCAAGGTAAAGCGCGAAATCCGCGAGATGGCGGGCGAGCTGCTGGAGCTCTACGCGGCCAGGGCCGTGGTGCAGGGGCATGTATTCGGCGGCGACAACCATCTCTACAACGAATTCGAGGCCGCTTTCGAGTACGACGAAACCCCCGACCAGGACGAAGCGATCAAGGCCGTTCTGGCCGACATGGCCGCCCAAAAACCCATGGACCGCCTCGTCTGCGGCGACGTAGGCTACGGCAAGACCGAGGTCGCCATGCGCGCCGCCTTCAAGGCCGCCATCGACGGCAAGCAGAGCGCCGTCCTCGTCCCCACCACCATCCTGGCCCAGCAGCATTTCCATACTTTCAGAGAAAGGTTCGCCGCCTTCCCTGTGACGGTCGACGTCCTCTCCCGCTTCCGCTCAACCGCGGAGCAGAAGAAGACCGTGGAAGGTTTGAAGAACGGCACCATCGACGTGGTGGTGGGCACCCACCGTCTGCTGTCGAAGGACGTGGAGTTCAAGGACCTGGGGCTGGTGGTCATCGACGAGGAGCACCGCTTCGGCGTGGCCCACAAGGAACGGCTCAAGCAGCTCCGCAAGCAGGTCGACGTCCTCACCCTCACCGCCACCCCCATCCCCCGCACGCTGCACATGTCGCTCATGGGGGTGCGCGACCTCTCCGTCATCGAAACGCCTCCCGAGGACCGGCTGGCCATCATCACCCGCGTCGTCAAGTTCGACCGGAAGATCATTCGCGAGGCCATCCTCCGCGAGCTCAACCGGGGCGGACAGGTCTACTTCATCCACAACCGCGTGCAGAGCATCACCGAGATCGCCGCGTTTCTTAAGGGGGTTGTGCCCGAGGCCCGCTTCTGCGTGGCCCACGGCCAGATGCGCGAGAAGCAGCTCGAAGAGGTCATGTGGGGCTTCCTCCATAAGGAGTACGACGTGCTGGTGGCCACCGCCATCATTGAGTCGGGGCTCGACATCCCGTCGGCCAACACCATCTTCATCAACCGCGCCGACCGTTTCGGCCTGGCCCAGCTCTACCAGCTGCGGGGCCGCGTGGGCCGCTCTCGTCACCGCGCCTACGCCTATTTGTTGACGCCGGGGGATGAGATGATCACCGAGGTCGCCCGCAAGCGGTTCCGGGTCATCCAGGAGCTCTCCGACCTGGGCGTCGGCTTCCAGCTGGCCGCCAAGGACCTGGAGATCCGCGGCTCCGGCAACCTCCTGGGCGCCGAACAGTCAGGCCAGATCGCCGCTGTCGGCTTCGACCTCTACCTGCAACTGCTCGAGGAGGCCGTAGCCGAGCTCCAGGGCAATGATATCGCGCCCGAGGTCGACCCGGTCGTCAACCTCAAGGTATCTGCCTTCATCCCGCCCGACTATATCGAGGACCCTGACCAGCGGCTGGTCCTCTACAAGCGGATGGCCGGGCTGCGCGACGATGATGCCGTTGAAGAGATGCGGAAGGAGCTGACCGACCGCTTCGGCGAACTGCCCGAACCGGTGGTGCACCTGCTTCAGACCGTGGCACTGAAGGTAGAGGCGCGCAAGGCAAAAGCAGTGAAGATCGACCTGGTAAAGGGCCACCTCGATTTCCACTTCGACAGCCGCTCGGAGATCTCGACGAAGAAGCTGGAGAAGATGATCAAGGCCTACGGCGGCCGCTTCTCGTTCCTCGCCGAATTCGCCTTCCGCATCCGGGTCGACAGCACCGACTGGGAGTCGCTGCAGGCCGAGGCGCGGCGGTGTCTGGAGATGGTGAGGTAGAGGCAACCCTGTTTTGCAACCTTACCGAGAGGCACTCAAATGAATAAGGCTCGTCACCAATCATGACCCTGGCTTTTCTCGCCGTTGTTTTGGGCCTGGCGCTCCTGGTCTGGAGTGCCGACCGCTTTGTGGAAGGTTCGGTGTCGATCGCCCGCTCTTTCGGCATGCCGCCGCTGCTGATCGGCATGGTGCTTGTCGGCTTCGGGACGTCGGCCCCAGAAATGGTGGTATCGGCGCTGGCGGCCTCGCAGGGGAACCCGGGCCTCGCCCTCGGCAATGCATACGGCTCAAACATTGCGAACATCGCGCTTATTCTTGGATTGACGGCGCTGATCAGCCCCATTGCGGTTCACTCCCAGGTGCTGAAAAAGGAATTGCCGATCCTTGCCGCCATCACGGCCCTGGCGGCTTTTCAGGTGTGGGATGGCGAGGTTTCCCGCCTTGATGCCATCGTGCTTCTGATGGTCTTTGCCGGGTTGATGGGCTGGAGTATATGGCAGGGGATGCGGAAAAAGGTCGATGCCCTGGGCAGTGAAATCGAGCATGAGCTGGAAGCCCATGTCATGCCGTTGCGCTGGGCTGTCTTCTGGTTCGTCGCAGGTCTTGTGGCCCTTATCGCCAGTTCCCGCATGCTGGTCTGGGGCGCCGTCGAAATTGCCCGCGGCTTCGGCGTGAGCGACCTGATTATCGGCCTCACCATCGTGGCGGTAGGGACATCGCTGCCCGAACTGGCCTCGTCGATCATTGCCACCCGCAAGGGTGAGCACGAGATCACTCTCGGCAACGTTATCGGCTCCAACATGTTCAACACCCTGGCAGTGGTGGGGATCGCGGGCACGATTACGCCGGTGGCTGCAGGGCCGGAGGTTTTCAACCGGGACATTGTAGTCATGTCTGCACTGACGGTGTCTCTTTTCATCATCGGTTACGGCTTTGGCGGAGCCGGCAGGATCAACAGGCCCGCGGGTACAGCTTTGCTGGCCTGTTACATCGGTTATACCACCTACCTCGTAATCAGCGTCTTCGGATAATAGAAGCTTAACCTCGCGGTACGGCCCCTTCATCTCCCCTGAAATCCCTTGCAGAAATCGTCTCGCTGTGCTAAAAACTGTCTGTTTTTCCAAGCAAAATCACATCCCATTCGTTTCAGGAGGACAGATGAAGCAGTACCTTGTAATATGCCTTTCCGTGGCCGCTCTGGCGGCGGGTTGCAGCAAGTCTCCCATGGACAACGCCCCGGCGAAGAGCGGGCCGGTGCTGGCCGAGGTTGGAAGTTCGAAGATCACCGTCGACGACTTCAAGCGTCAGCAGGGCGAGCTTCCGGAGTATGCTCGGGGCGGCTTCTCGGGAGACAAGGGAAACAGGGACTTCCTCGACTATCTGGTAATCCAGGAGCTGTTCTATCAGGAGGCGCTCAAGAAAGGCGTGGACAAACAGGCCGAGATCAGGGCGAAGATCGATGACATGACCCGCAAGGTGGTCCTCGATACCTACCTGCGCGGTGAGATCGAGAAACAGGCCCAGGTAACCGAGGCTGACGCCAAGGCATACTTTGACGGCCATCCCGACGAGTTCAAAGGACAGGAAGAGATCAAGGCCAGCCATATCCTCGTAAAGAGCGAAGAGCAGGCGAACGAAGTCCTTGCGAAGATCAAGAAGGGCGAGGCCTTTGACAAGCTGGCGAAGAAGTTCTCCCAGGACCCGGGCAGCCGGAACAACGGCGGCGACCTGGGTTATTTCCGCAAGGGCCAGATGGTGCCTGAGTTCGAGGCGGCCGTGGTGAACGCAAAAACAGGCGAGGTGAGCGGCCCCATCAAGACCCAGTACGGCTTCCATATCATCAAGGTAGTGGACCGCAGAGTCGGCCCGAACCTGGAGTTCGAGAAGATAGCACCACAGTTGAGGATCAATCTTGCCCGCAAGAAGCAGAAGGAGATATTCGACGCACGGGTTGCCGAGCTCAAGAAGACGGCCAAGATTACCATCAACGAAAAAGAAGTGACGGCGCTGCCCACGGGGGAGGCCTCTCCTCACGGCCTGCCCGCCGAGAAGCAGTAGAGCGGCCGAATGCGTTTGCAGCATGCCGGTCCCCGTCACAAAGCCGATGGCGGGGGCCGGCCTTTAAGGTACCAGACCGCCAGACCGCTTAACCCCGCTGAACCCCTGCTCGACACTGAACAATCCATGACTATCAGACCGTTATTCTACCGTCTTTTTGTTCTTCTCCTGCTGCTCTTCCCCATCCTTGTGCCTGCCATGCCTGCCATGGCGGATATTGTCGTCGACCGCGTCGTGGCGCTGGTCAACAATGAACCGATCACCTTCAGCGATGTCACCAAGGAGGCGGAAGGAGAGACGGTCGAGATAATCAAGAAGTTACAGGGGCAGGAAAGGGAGCTGGCAATCAACGACCTGCACAAGAGGATTCTTCGGGACCTGGTGGAAAAGAAGCTTCAGCTTCAGGAGGCAAAACGTCTCGGGATCGCTACCGGTGACGAAGAGGTGGAAAGCTCTATCGCGGACATGAAAAAACAGATGGGGCTGGACGACGAAGGACTCCGCCAGGTAATCACCGTCCAGAAGATGACGCCGACCGAATTTCGTGCCCAGATATGGGAGTTCCTTACCATCGTGAAACTGGTGGAGCAGGAGGTCAACTCGAAGGTTGTGGTGACGGAGAAGGATATAGAAAACTACTACAAATCGTCCGGGAAGGAGTTCTGGGTCGACTCGGGGACGAGGGTCCAGCAGATATTCCTGCACCTCTCCATCCTGGGCGGCTCCGACGCCGTGGCCCGGGTAATGGGGAAGATAAGCGAAATACAGCAGCGCCTTAAAGACGGCGAGAGTTTTGAAGGACTGGCGGCCAAATATTCCGAAGACCCGTCGGCCGAGCACGGCGGCGATATGGGCCTCTTCAAGCCGGGAGAGCTGATGCCCGCCCTGGACAAGGTGGTTTCAGAGCTCAAGGAAGGTCAGGTCAGCGAGCCGGTCTGGAGCGAGAACGGGGTTCATCTCGTGAAGGTACTGAAGGTAGAGACCGGCCATCAACGCCCGCTGGAGGAGGTTAGGGCCGAGATCGACAACAGGTTGAAGAACGAACAGCTTGAGAAGCTCTTTACGGCCTTTATCGGCGACCTGAGAAGCAAGGCATTTATCGATATCAGGATGTGACGTCGGCGACCCGGCTTACTTCTTTTTCCCCGCCGGAGCGTAATTCCAGTCCGTCTCATAGGCCCCCGAAAAATCATCGTAGGCCATCGGCATCTTCCGCTGTTCATAGCGGGAATACCCTTTCAGGTACATCGCCTCGGCGCTGTCGGGGTCTATGGCAAGGGCCTCATTGAACTCCTCGATTGCCTTGTCGTACTGCTTCTTTAGCATAAGAGAGCGGCCCTTATTGATATACCCCTGGGCGGCTTTTGTATCGAATACATCGCCGGCAATGGCGTGAGTGGCGGGCAAGACGCAGAAAGCGGCGAATAGCAGGCAGATAAAGAATTTCATAATAGTCCCCCTTTTGTGTCCGTAGGCATGTCCGGCTACGGTTCCCTCTTTACCAACGAATTGCAAAGAGCAGGCCAGCACCTCTCCCCAAACCCCTCTGCCCGGATTGACATGCCAGTAAGTTTGTGAGATATTTTCGGCATTTGCAAGGAGAAATATGAGGATTGTCCGCGGCATTGCCCAGATTCCCCAAAACATTCCCCGGCCTGTGGTGACCCTGGGAAACTTCGACGGGGTGCACCTGGGACACCGGTCGATCTTTCAGAAAATCCGCAAGCGGGCCAGAGACCTCGGCGGCACCTCGGTAGTATTCACTTTTGAGCCGCACCCCCTCAAGGTAATAACCCCTGAAAAGAGCCCCCTTCTTCTCAACACCCCTGCCCGACGAGAGCAGCTCATCGAAGACACCGGCATCGACATGCTTGTCCTCGCCGAATTTACCCAGTCGTTCGCCGAGATGGAGCCCGCCCTGTTCGTGGAGAAAATCCTCTGGGAAAAGATAGGGCCGGCGGAGATTCATGTGGGGCCCGATTACGCCTTCGGCAAGGGGCGGAAAGGTACAATTTCGTTACTTGAGGAGCTGGGCGGGAAACTGGGGTTCACGGTAACCGTAGAGGAGCCATTTCTGCTGGACGGGCAGGTAGTCAGCAGTACCCGGGTGCGGGATTGTCTTGCCAGGGGCGACATGGCCGGGGCGGCAAGGCTGCTGGGCCGCCACTATTCCATAGAAGGAGAGGTAATCGGCGGCGCGGGGAGGGGGCACTCGCTGGGCTTTCCCACCGCCAATATACGCACCCCCAACGAGCTCACCCCCCGCGACGGCGTTTACGCGGTCTTTGTGGAAGTGGAGGGCAGGTGGTATGAAGGAGCGGCCAACCTTGGGACCAATCCCACCTTTGGCGAAGGGGGGATGAACTACGAGGTCCACATCTTCGATTTCCATGACGCGATTTACCAAAAACAGGTCCGGATCCACTTTGTCGAGCGGATTCGTGAAGAACGGAAGTTCGACACTGTCGACCAGCTGGTGCAACAGATCAGGGCCGATGTGGAGATCGCCCGGCTGCTGCTGGCTCAAAACCCCGTCATGGCCGCTTCTCATAAATCCGACTGAGCCGCTCCGGCGCCACCCCGAGCAGGTAGAGCGCCTTGATCACCTGCATGCGCCAGACAGTCCGCCAGACCCCGTAACGCCGGAATCGCCGCGATGATGTGGTTATCGGCAGGACGGAGACAACCACCCTCCCCTCTCTGCCCAGCCTGCGGCTGAAGTCCCAGTCCTCCATGAGGGTAATTTCCCGGAATCCATTCAGTCTCTCGAAAACAGACCGCCGAACGAATATCCCCTGGTCGCCGAAGACAAGACCAAGACACCGGGCGCGCCAGTTAGAACCGTTCTCGATGAGGCGGAACGAGTACGCCGGATCGTCGAACCTGAGGGAGAACCCGCCGCCTGCCACCGCCGGGTCGCTTAAAATCCGCCGTATCTCGCCGAAAGCCCCTTCGGGCAGGACTGAATCGGCATGGAGAAAGAGGAGGATATCGCCCGACGCCGCTTTTGCCCCTGCGTTCATCTGCCGGGCACGACCCCGCGGGGCATCTATCACGCGAGACAGTGTGGCAGCAAGAGTTTTCGTGGAATCAACGCTTCCGCCGTCGGCCACGATAACCTCCACCATTTCACCAATGGAAGCCAAGGCATCGAGGGTGCGCCCCACTACCTCCTCTTCGTTGAGGGCAGGGATGATAATCGATATATTTTCCATGTATTTCCGGTTCCAACTCTGTATAACTTGCTAAGGCGATCTCCAGCGGGTAAGATTGAAACATTGTTACCAGACAAGTCAAGTCCCCAACAGGAGGCTGCATGAAAACGATGGAAATCGCCAAAAATGTCCACTGGGTGGGCGCCCTCGACCCTGACCTGAAGATCTTCGACATCATCATCCCCACTGAATTCGGAACCTGCTACAATTCCTACCTGATCAAGGGGGAGACGACGGCGGTCATCGATGCCGTAAAACCTGAATTCGCCGATCTGTTCATTGAAAAGATCCGCGCCCTGCACCCGCCGGACAAGATCGACTATATCATCACCAACCACACTGAGCTCGACCATTCCGGCGCCATCCCCGACCTGCTCAAACTGTCGCCCCAGGCTGAAGTGGTGCATTCCCGGGCCGCGCGGAGCTTTGTCAAGAACGTCATCGGGGACGGCTACAAGAGCCGGGAAGTCGGCGATAACGACCAGATCGACCTGGGCGGCAAGACCCTTCGCTTCTTCCAGACCCCTTTTCTTCACTGGCCCGACACCATGTTCACCTATCTGGTGGAAGACCAGGTCCTCTTCCCCTGCGATGTGTTCGGCGCCCACTTCTGCGACGAGAAGCTCTTCAATGACAGTATCGAGGCCAAGACGCAGGCGTGGGATGCCTTTATCTTTTACTACGAACATATCATGCGCCCCTTCTCGGAGCACATCGCCTCCGCAGTGGACAAGCTCAAGGGCCTCCCCATCCGCATGATCGCCCCTTCCCATGGCCCCGTGCTGCGGGAGATGCCGGGCAAGTATATCGAGTGGTACCGCCGCAGGGCTGTGGAGTCGGTGAAGCGGGAAGAGAAATCTGTTGTCGTTGCCTATTGTTCGGCCTACGGGAATACGCAGCAGATGGCCGAAGCCATAGCCGAAGGGCTTCGGGCGGCGGAGGCCGATGTCATCATGTTCGACGCGGCGACCGCCGACATGCGTGAGATGATCGACGCCATTGAAAGGGCCGACTCCTTACTACTGGGCACCCCTACCATAAATGCCAAGGCGCCCAAGCCGATATTCGACCTGATAGCGAGCCTGGTCCTTCTCAACGTACGCGGCAAGAAGGCGGCGGTCTTCGGCTGCTACGGCTGGAGCGGCGAAGCAGTGAAGATGGTCGAGGAGATACTCCGGAACCTGAAGTTCGAGATACTGCAGGACGGTTTGAGGCAGAAGATGAGCATCCGAGAGTCCGACCTGGAGCAGTGCCGAAACTTCGGCCAGAACTTCGTCCTCGCCCTGCAGGGGATATGGAGCGGTGAGGTAGCGGGAGGCCGATAGTGAACCACAAGGTGCTGGGGGCGATGATCGTAGCGCTGGCAATGGTCGAGTTGCTCGCGTGGTTCTTCAAAGTGCGATGGTGGATATTTACACGTCAGGAGAAGAGGTTCCTTCGCGAGCAAGGAGAGGAGGCTGTCTTTAAACGCCGTCTTATCGCAGGGATAGCGGGCTTGGCTATCGGGTTTGTAACATATTTTTATGGGAACTTTTGATGAATTATCTTCGCATTGGCTGTCAACTACTGCTGTTTATTGGGTTATTCCTGTTGGACATTCGCTCTGCCGCGGCGGCAGAGCGGGTCGTTTTTTCCTTCTCTCCCGCGGCGAACACCGAAATCTCCTATACCGTCAAAGAGGCGCACCATTACGATATACCGGGAAAGAAGAGCGTACAACAGACCACAAGCCACGAGACCCTGCTGGTGGAGAAGGCCGGCAAGGCAGGTGTCCGCGTCAGGGTCAGCATCGGCGAAAGCCGCTACGAGGAAGACGGGATGACAAAGCCGGTTCAGGCGGTCGATGCCAT